>CAYWAR010000074.1:0-9214 GCA_964455765.1 uncultured Elusimicrobia bacterium | reverse complement strand
ACACTCATTTTTTTGGGCAATCCGTACATGTTTCACGCGCTCGGACCACAGCGTCCGGTCGCCCGGCCTCTCGCTGCTTGCGCGCGCGATCGGCCGGGCTCCCTCCGCAAAATTCCTGCCAAGCGTCCAAGGTTCCAAGCGACAAGTGATCAACAGCGGTCGACGCTCAGCGAGCGGGCCGGAAGCCGTAGTCGACGTTGCGGATGCCCGGGGCGCCGCGGTACGCGGCCCGGACGCCCGCGGCGCCGCGGCTCCAGGAACCGCCCCGAATCACCCGGTACGAGCCCATGGGACTCTCCCATGCACTCCCATCGCCCGGCGCGCCACCGTACGAACCATGGTGCCAATCCTGCGCCCACTCCCACACATTGCCCGCCATGTCGCAAAGCCCCTGCCTCGTGTTGCCCTCGGGCTTCGAGCATACAGGCCAAGTCGAGACCCTGCCGCAGCCGGCGCCCCCATCGTAAATCACGGCTCTGGAACAGGTCGCCTCCTCATCGCCCCAGGGATATTCAATGTCCCTGCCTCCGCTCCTGGCCGCGTACTCCCACTCTGCTTCGCTAGGAAGCCTGCCTCCCACCCACTCGGAAAATGCCTTGGCTTGGTTCCAATCTACACAATTCAACGGATCTTTTTCACGGCCGGATACGCCCCAATTACAAAGCAGCCCCTTGCCCGGCGCCGCGCATGCGCCCGCGTCCACGCACGCCTTATACTGCGCCACCGTTACCTCCGTCTTCGCGAGCTCGAATGACCGCAGCGTGACCCGGTGCACGGGCTTCTCATCGGCGGAACCGCTCGCCGAACCCATCATGAAGCTCCCGCCCCGGACGGCCACCCATTCGATCCCGGCGCCTCCCGCGGCGCTCGCCGAGCGGGCCCCCGGCGCATTTTCCGAGGCCTCCGGCGCGATCTCCGGACTCCGCGCCCCCTCCGAGACGCCGAGCGCACAGCGGAACCCGGTGCTGACGTTCCTATCTCCCGGCCCGAGCCTGGCGCGGCCGGCGGCCCGAGAGCCGCCCACGTTGACGAACCAGGAAGCGCCGCGCGTGACGCGACGCCAATCCTTGTTGTACGCTCCCGGCAGTTCGGGACCCTTTGGATTCCTGCTTGGACTTGTCCTGTAATAGTCTTCGTCGTACCAATCAGCGGTCCACTCTGAAACGTTGCCGCCCATGTCATACATGCCATAAAGGCTTTGGTCCGCGGGATGATTCCCCACGGAATCCGTTTGGGCGGCCAAATAGGCCTTGCCTTTCGTATTCTGATAGAAATATTTCTTCCAAGCCTCGACACCCTTCAAATCCCTGCCCGCCCACTTGGACGCAGTGTTGGGCTTATTCCAATCCCACTTATCGCCCCAGGGGTATCGCCTCGCCTGGGGCCCACGGGCCGCCTTCTCCCACTCCGCCTCGGTGGGAAGCCGCTTGCCCGCCCATTCGCAATAGGCCTTGGCGCTTTCCCAATCGACGCAGTTTATGGGATGCTTCTCCCGGCCCGTCCGGCCGAAATTACACTTCTCCGAGTTCCGGACAGTACCCGGCGCCCTGCATTTCCCCTCTTCCACGCAAGCCGCATAGTCCGGCACCGTCACCTCGTACTGGTCCATGTAGTACGAGTCCAGATAGACTTTGTGCTGGGGATGCTCGTCCGCCCCGCCCTCCCCCTTGGGCGAGCCCATGAGGAATTCCCCGGCCGGGATGAGCTTCATGTTTTCAAGCTTGGCTGAATCCGAGGTTTTCGCGCTCTCGGCTTCCTTAGCGGGAAGCGGCAGGATCGGAGCCTGGGCGGAGGCCGGCTTTGACTCAGACGGAGCCTGCGGCATCCTGAAATCAGGCCGGGCCTGACCCCTTCTCTCCGGTTCCCGAACTCCATCCGGCTTCATGACAAGGAAAAGCAGGCCCAATAACAACAGTGTTATCGAGCCGATAACCGCCCCTATTTGCAGGACCCTGCGCTTTGCCGCCTTCTCGGCTTGCTCTTTGCTGAAGGTGGAAGCGACGGCGGTTTCCTTGAGCCCGGGAGCGGCTTTGCCTTGGGCCAGGGCTTCCAGCCAGGAGCGCACTCCTTCCGGGGTGAGCCAGCCGAGGCCTCTTCGGCTCAATTCGACGAGGAAGCCTTGGAACTCCTCCTCGGTCCATATCGGGCCCTTGCCCGAGGGCTTGCGTCCCTTGAACCCTGCCAGGAAATAATCCGCATGCGGCTTGGCCCCCTCGGCCCAATCCGCCGGCTCCGGGAACACGTATTCCCAATCGAGTTCCCAGACCCGGATGCCGTCCGCGCCAGCGGACGCCGCGTAGCGCGCTTGGGGCGAGATGTCCACGCTGCTGATCCCTGACCCGTGGCCCTCGAAGCTCCAGCTCTGTTTGCCGGAGTCGAGGTCCCAGAGCCGCAGGATCTTGTCATCGCCCGCGGAAAGGGCGAATCTCCCCTCCGGCGAGAAGCAGGCGGACCTTACCGCTCCGAAATGGTTCATGGTCTGCTGGGACTGTCCTGTATCCAAGGACCAGGAACGGAGCGCCTTATCCTCCGCGCCTGAAAGCGCCTTCCGGCCATCCGGCGAGAGCCGCGCGGCCCTGACCGCGAGGTCGTGGCCCTCCAAGACCTTGAGGGTTTGGCCTTTTACGATGTCCCAGACTTTCAGGGTCTTGTCCGCGCCGCCGGACACCGCGCGGCTTCCATCAGCGCTCAATGAGGCCGCGCTCACGGCCCCTTCATGCGCCGGGATGCTCCTTTCGAGTTTGCCTCTCGCCAGATCCCAAAGCTTGAGCGTCTTATCATCGCTCCCGGACAGGACTTTCCCATTCGCGCTCGCGCAGACGGAGTTCACAGCCCCCGCATGGCCCACGAAGGCGCGCACGCACGCGCCCGTGTCGGCGTCCCATAGCCGCATCGTGCCGTCCGCCGAAGCGCTCAAGACTGATTTCCCATCATGCGCCGCACAGACCGCGCGAACGGGCGCCGCGTGCCCGGCCTGGCTCCAGATCAGCTCCCCGGAAGCGTCCCAAAGCCGCACGGTCTTGTCCGCGTGAGCGCTGAAAATCCTTCCCTCCGGCAGGAAGCATGCCGCGCTCGCGCCGCCGGAGCCGTCCAAGAGGCGCTTCTGCCACGCGGCTTTGAGCTTGCTTCGCGCGCCCTTGAGGCTCAGGCGCTCCAACAGGTCCATCGCGGCCTGGGCTTGCTCGAAACCCTGCATGCTTCGGGCCTTGCGGAGCGATTCATAGGCTTTGGCGAAGGAACCGGAGGCGAGCTGTTTCTCCACCCGCTCCAAGAGAGCCTTGAACGCGGATTCATCGCTCAAGGTGAGCTCGGACCCGCGCGGCAAGTCGACGAATAGCTCCAACTCCGCGGAGCCGTCCCGCGCTCCCTTGGCCCTGCGCTGAGCCCTCTGTATCAAGGCGTTATCGCGCGAGAGGAAAGATGCCTCTTCCAGCTCGGAGAGCGCCGCGGGCGAGTCCCGCCGCCGCAGGTGCATCAGCCCCAAGAGAAAGCTCGGCGCCCAATCCGCGGGGCGGGCCCTCTTGCTCTCATTGAGGCGGCCGAGGATCTCGGACTCGGAGGCTCGCCCCTCCCTGAGCAGGAGTACCCCGCGGTTGTAGGCGGCGCCGGGATGCATGGGGTCGAGCTTAAGGGCCTGCTCGAAGAGCCTTAAGGCCTCGTCTAAGCGGCCCAGGTCGGCCATGGAAACGCCCTGATTGCTGAGAGTGCCGGCCAGAGGAGGGACTTCTTTGACGGTCTCGCGGAAATAGGGCGCCTGAGCCTCGCGCTGATATGCCGATTCAAGGACCTTGGTGATGCGCGAGAAATCCGCCGGACGATTTCGCGGGTCAAGAGTCAGGCAGAGCGAGATGATTTCGGAAAGTCCCCCGGGCAGGCCCTTGGGCTTCTCGTATTTCCAATCGCTCTCGAGGAGGCGGACATAGAAGCTGTCCACCGGCTCGTCATCGGCCATCTCAAAGGGCTTGCTGCGCAGGCAAAGCTCGTAGAGCATGACGCCGAAGGCCCAGGCGTCCGCCGCCGGGCCGGCATCCTGGGGCTTGCTCCACTGCTCGGGGGCCATGTACTCGGGCGTGCCCAGGCGGCCGCTCTGGGAAGCGTCCTTGACCCGGGCGATCTTGGCGCCCATGGCCTCTTCATCACCCCTGGGAATATCCTCCGCGCCCGCCCCCTTGGCCAAGCCGAAATCCGTCACCTTAAGCACTCCCCCGGAAGTCATGAGGCAGTTGCCGGGCTTCAGGTCGCGATGGATGAGGCCCTTGGAGTGCGAATACTCCATGGCCCAGGCTATCTGAAGCGCGATGTCGAGCGCCTCCTTCATCCCGAGGGCTTTTTGAGTCTTGAGCCATTCCCCGAGCGTGCCGCCTTCCATGTATTCGATGAAGATGCGGGGCACTCCCATGAGGCGCACGAAATAGCAGGTGACGATGTGCTGGTGCAGGCCGAGGCCCACCCAGGTGTTCGCCTCCTGCACGAAGCTCTCCAAGGCCCGGCGGTTGGCCACCCGGTCGGGCCTGGGCGATTTTACGGCCAGGTCCAGGCCCCAGCCGAGATGCCGGACCTTGTGCACGGAACCGAAGCCGCCCATGCCCAGCTCCTCTTTGACCTCGAAGATGCCGTCGACTACTTGGCCGGGCTCCCAACCGAGCGCGTCCCCGGAGACTTCGACTCCGGCCCGGGCCTCGGGCAAGGCCGGACCGAGCATGGTCAAAGTCCGGGTCCCCGGCTCGCCCGAGGAAGGGTCGGAGGGAGACTCGTCGAGCGATATCTCCTGGCCGCCGAGAGTCATGGTCCTGCCGCCCGCGCCGGCCTTGAGCACCGGCGCGGGCGTCGGGGAGCTCTGCTCGGCGATGATCCGCTTGAGCGCCTCCACGCGGCGCTTTACGTCATCGAGGTAGCCTTGCCGCTTGGGAGGAGCGAAGAGGATGAACTGCTCGAACTCGGCCGCGGCCTCGGCGAAGAGCCCCTTGGCCTCCAGGCGCATGCCGAGGTTGTAGTGAGAGGCCGCGTGCTTGGGGTCTATCGAGAGCGCGGCCCTGAATTCGGCGATGGCCTCATCGCGCAGGCCCTTCGCCCCGAGGGCCGCGCCCAGATTGCAATGAGCCTGGACGACCTTGGAGTCGAGGCGGATGGCCTCCCGGAACTCGGCGATGGCCTCGTCGTGGCGCCCGGCCTTGAAGGCCGCCACGCCTTTGTTGTAGCGCTCCAGGAACGGGCCCGGTGGCGGGTTTTCAGGCATACGGAATCCGTTCTATCAATTTTTCCGGCTCAATGCTGGGCGGGGGCGAGGGACTGGCAGATGCCTTCCACGAGCGCGGAGAATTCCCTCAGCGGGACGCGGGCGCGCGGGTCGGGATCCAGAGCACGGTGGATGAGCATGTCGACGGCGGGAGGCAGACCGGGGACCAAGGAACTCGCCTTGGCGAAAGCGCGGGAGGCTTTGGCCTGGGGGCTCGCCGTGGGGAAGGGCGCCATGCCGGAGAGGAGCTCATAGAACGACACCCCGAGCCCCCACACGTCGCACTGCGGGCCGCCTCTGCCTTCCGGCGCGTCGTAGGCCTTTTGCCCGAGCGCGACCGAGTCCATAGGCGAGGAAGTGCCGCCTCCAAAAGCCGTTGGAGCGCGGCCGGCCGGGTCGAGCACCGGAGCGAAGCTCCCATTGCCGCCCGCCTGCTCCAACTCGCAGCTCAAGGCGAAGTCCTGCAGGCGCACCACGCCTCCCTCCGAGACCAGGAAGCTCGAAGGACGGATGTTCCGGTGGGCAAGACCGGACTGATGCGCGGCTTCGAGCCCGGCGCAGACGGGCCGGAGCACTCCCAGCACATGGGCCAGGGGGAGGCGCTTTCGCTCCGAGAGAAGCTGCTTGGCGTCCTTTCCCGGAGGGCTTTCGAACACCAGATGGATGCCTTGGGGCAGGTCCAGGCACTCCCGCGCGGTCAGGATGTTGGGGTGGCGCAAGGAGGCGAGAGTCCGGGCCTCCTTGAGGAAGAGCGCCTTGGCCATGGCGTCCTGGGGACCCTCGAAGAAAGCCTTCTTGATCCGGATTCCATGGCCGCTCATGTTATCCTTCGCGGCCCAGAGCTCCACCGGGCCGCTCCTGGAGAGGACATGCGAGAACGCATACTTCCCCCCCAGTAGATCGCCCGCGCCCTGAGCGCTGCCGTGGGCGCTTTCCGAGGACTCTTCAGAAGACGACATTGCATACAAATCAATATGCGGGATTGCCAACAGGTGAAGGGATGCGGCGCCGAACGCGCAAATCGCCGCAAATCGCAGGAGAACGAAACGTGATTGAGTCGACGCCCTTGAGGCCCAAGTTCCAGAAACGACCCGCTCCAGACTCATCCCGCCCATGCGCATGACGCTTTTCTTAGTCATCGCTGAGCCTGTTGCACAAAGTCGATTTTTCAGCAAAGACGCACTGCGCTGCTCCAATAAATCAACGTGATCGTTTCTCATCAAAAATGGGACCTTGGGCCCAGGCATACCCGCCCGTGAAATGCTATCTTTGATGCATGGACGCCGCGAATGGAAGCCCTCCCGCGACGCAAGGGGACCTTGCGCGCGTGGAGTCCAAGCTTACGGCGGAGATCGAAAAGCTCGACGCCAAGATCGACGGAGTCAAATCCGAGCTCAAAGCGGACATCAACCGCGTCGCCGTCGAACTGGTCAAAACGCAGGCTGATGTCCGGGAGATCAAGACGGCCATGGCCACCAAGGACGGCATCTCCCGCGTGCTCGGGGCCATAGACCCTTTCGCCAAGCAGACCACCGACAACAGGCGCACCCTCCTCGTCTACGACGACATCCTCGGCAAGCACGATACGCGGATAACCGCTCTCGAAGCCAAGCGCGCCTGAGAACGTTGGTCCCGGCGCGTTTTCGACCGCTTCAGGATCAAGGCGTCTCCCACTTGAGAGTTGCGCGAGAGGCTGTTATACTTCCAAAGGACGAGGAGCCATGAACGCGCGCGACTTCGGCATGACCGATGACCCCGCTGCGGCGGCCGAGGAAGATGTGCGGCCGCACCGGGGCCTTTCCCCCCTGGAACGCTGCCGGAAACTGCTGGACCTGATTTCGTTCATGAATGACATTCGCAGGTCCCTGGACCCTGCCCGGCGCGAGCGCCAGGAGCGCATCCAAGATGAGCTGGACGACCCCGGTCGCTGGTGGGAGCGGGTCCCCTCGCGATGAGCTAGGAGCCGGAACCGCCCATGATCCCCTGGCTGTTGCTCATCCTCCTCGCCGCCGTCTTCATCTACGACCGCTTCTACAGCGGCGACAACGTCCTGCGCAACTACCCCGTCTTGGGGCATTGGCGCACCCTGCTCAAGCTCATCGGGCCGAGCGTGCGCCGGCATATCGCGGCCTCGGACCTGGAGGAGGGCCCCTTCAACCGGGAGGAGCGGGACTGGATCGAGCGCTCGGCGCGGGGGGAAGAGGGGGTTTCCAGCTTCGGGACCTCCTCGCGGGAGTACGGCACGGAGGGCCTCGTTCTCCGGCACGCGCCTTTCCCCGGCGCGAGGTCTCCGGCGGGGACCTCGGACGCTCTCCCCTGCGCCAAGACCATCGGCGAGGCGCATGGCCGCAAAAACGCCTGGAAACCCGCTTCCCTGGTCAACATCTCCGGCATGAGTTTCGGCGCGCTCTCGGGCAAGGCCGTGGAGGCGCTCAACCTCGGGGCCAAGCTGGCCGACTGCTGGCACAACACCGGGGAAGGCGGGCTCACGCCCTATCACCGCAACGGCGCCGACGTGATCTTCCAGCTCGGCACCGGGTATTTCGGGGCGCGGGACATGGCCGGGAATTTTTCCATGGAGATGCTTGAGCGTACGGTCTCGAGCTACCGGCATGTCCGCGGCGTCGAGCTCAAGCTCTCCCAAGGCTCGGAGCCCGGCAAGGGCGGCCTGCTCCCCGCCGCGAAAGTCACCGATGAGATCGCCTTCCTGCGCGGAGTCGCCCCCGGGATGGATTGCCGCAGCCCGGACGCGCACACGGCCTTCTCGGACATCCCCTCACTCCTCGTCTTCATCGAGTCCATCGCCTCGGCCACCGGGCTCCCCGTGGGGATCAAGTCCGCGGTCTCGGCCCCGGAGTTCTGGAAGGAGCTGGCCTGCGCCATGCGCGAGAGCGGAAAGGGTCCGGACTGGATCGCCATCGACGGGGGAGAAGGCGGCTCCGGAGCCGCCCCGGCCGTCTTCATGGAGTTGGTTTATATGCCGTTCTTCGAGGCCGTCACCCCCGCCGACAAGGCCGGTCAGGCCGAGAAGCTGGCCGAGCAAGTGGTCTGGATCGGCGCGGGAAGGCTCGGTCTGCCCCAGCGGGCCGCGGCCGCCTTGTGTCTTGGGACGGACCTCATCGCCGTGGGGCGCGAGGCCATGCTGTCGATCGGCTGCGTCCAGGCCCGCCGCTGTCATGACAACCGCTGTCCCTCGGGCGTGGCGACCCAGGACCAGCGCCTTCAGCACGGCCTCGAGCCGAGGCCCCAAGCCGAGCGCTTCGCCCGCTACTGCCGCTCGCTTCGGCGGTCCTTGCTCGACCTTTCTCGCGCCTGCGGGCATGAGCACCCGGCCCGGCTCACCCCCGAGGACATGGAGCTCGTCCAGGGCCCCGGGACTTTAAAGACGCTGGCCGAGGTCTACGGCTATTCCCGGCCCGGTCAATCCTTCCCGCCGAACTCGACCCTGAGCCCCGCGGACCAATAGGAATCGGCCGGGCCGCCCGCATAGCTCCGGCGGCTGATTTCGAGGCTGAGCTCGGCCAGGGTCTTGAACCTGAGCGCGGCCCCGGCGCCGAGCGTGAGGCTCGACGGGGAGTCCAGCACGAAGTCGGTCCTCGCTGCCGTCGCCCAGACCCTCACGGGCATGGGGAACTCATAGGAGACCTTCCCGAAAAGTCTCCGGCGAGGATAGCCCTCCAGCACCGAGACCGCTTCGGCGGAGGCGGCGTTGCGCAGGCTC
The DNA here is from genome assembly GCA_964455765.1 of uncultured Elusimicrobia bacterium. Lineage (GTDB taxonomy): Bacteria > Elusimicrobiota > Elusimicrobia > UBA1565 > UBA1565 > CAYHRV01. The sequence continues at coordinate 257 of CAYWAR010000074.1, read as the reverse complement.
CGTATCCGCCGGTTATCGAGATTCCTGTCATAGAGGCTCCCGGTGGCCGAAGCGGAGACCGTCAAGCTCTCCAAACGCGCCCGCACCCCGGCGGAGAGGTCGGTCTGCGTCAAACGCAAGGGGACCACTCGGGCGGTCTTGCCGCCGCGGTGCATCCGCTCGGCCAGGAGCTCGATGCCGTCCTCGTGGACCGTGCGCGCCATGCCCATATCCAGGTCCAACCACCAAAACCGGTCGGAATTCGTCATGCCGCGCGC
>CAYWAR010000073.1:0-9219 GCA_964455765.1 uncultured Elusimicrobia bacterium | reverse complement strand
CAGTGAACCCGGCGCGCATCGTATTAGTTTACCCGACTAGCCGAGATTGTCAAGCCAATAGGGGGGCCCACGGGACTTGACGGAAGGGAAGCACCCCTGCTATACTTAGGTATCAAATCGTTCGATATCTAAGCATGGGAACGCACTACCGCGGCAGCGCGACCGAAGTCCGGGCTCTCAACGCCTACATCAACCTCTTGCGGGCCGCTGATTCCGTGTCCTCCCGCCTCCTCTCCGGCCTCCAGGCCCTGGGGCTGACCCCCAGCCGTTTCGGGGTCCTGGAAACCCTTCACCATCTCGGCCCCCTCTGCCAGCGCGAGCTGGGCGGCAAGCTCCTTAAGAGCGGAGCCGACATGACTCTCGTCGTTGACAATCTGGCGAAGAAAGGCTGGGTGACCCGGGAGCGAGGGATCAAGGACAGGCGCTTTATGAGCGTCCACCTCACCCCCAAGGGGCGCGCCCTCATCGCGCGCATCTTCTCCGGCCACGCCAAGGCCGTCGCCGCCGAATTCAGCGCGCTCACGAGCGCCGAGCAGGACTCTCTGCGCGCGCTTTGCCGCAAATTAGGAAGGAGGAACATAGGATGAGAAGCATGATCGCGTTGACGTTCTCCATGGCCGTGTTCGCCGGCCGGGCCGGGGCGGAGACCTATCAGATCGACCCGGTGCACAGCGATGTGCGCTTCAGCGTGTCGCACATGGTGGGCAAGGTGTCGGGGCGCTTCGGCAAGTTCGAAGGGACGGTAGAGTACGCGAAGGGCGATCCAAAGACCTGGAAGGTGGACGCCCTCATAGAGACCGCCAGCATCGACACCAACAACGAGGACCGCGACAAGCATCTGCGCGCGGCCGACTTCCTCGATACCGACAAGTACCTGACGATCTCCTTCAAAAGCACCAAAGTCGCGGGCCTGAAGGGGGACAAAGCCAAACTGCACGGCGACCTCACGCTCCACGGCGTGACCAAGCCGGTGGTGCTCGACCTCGAGCTGGGCGGGGTGGTCAAGGACCCCTGGGGCAACCAGCGGGCCGGAGCCACGGCCGCGACCAAGATCAACCGCAAGGACTACGGCATCGTCTGGAACAAGGTCCTCGACGGAGGCGGCCTCGTCGTGGGCGAGGAGATCTCCATCACCCTGGAGATCGAGGGGATCGTCAAGAAGTAGGGACCACGCGGGAGCGAGTCTAGGGCAGGAGTTCCTTGAGCCGGGACAACGACCTCACCCGCCGCCCATTGTCCCGCGCGAGGGATCGAAAGCCCGGGGACACCCGCGCGTCCGCCGCGACCGCTTCCCAGAACTCCGCGGCCGCGCCGCAGGCGCCTTCCCACGCGCCGGCGTCTTGCGGCGAGGGCGAAGGCGGATCGAAGACCCGCTCGATGAGCTGCTCGTTCTGCGGCGCATAGAGCATCGGAAGCATGTCGTAGGCGGGAGCCAAGCCGATGATCGCGGGCTCTTGAAAGTAAAAGGAAAGGTTCGCCTGATGCATGTCCGTGTTGCCGATCAGATGGCCGAAGAGCTCCCGCCAGCGGATTTGGTCCCGGGTCGCCCGATCGATGCGGCCCTCCAGCAGCAAGCGCTCCGCCATGGCGCCCCAGCTTCCCCCTCTGCCTACGAGTTCCGCGTCCAGGGCCAGCAGGGAGATCAGCCCGCGCCGTCCCCGGGGAGGAACGCGGTCGAAGCGCTCGACTTGGAGGAAGACTTGGCCGCCGCCCAGCAGGACTTCCGACTTGGCCGCAAGGCGGCCGGCCCTAGCCATGGCCGCCAGGGCCAGGTGTTCGCAGAGGAGGAGGTCCGCTCGGCGGCGGGCCACGTCGTTGGTCGGCTTCGGCGAGAATTTCACCAGCACCCGCAGGCGCCCGGGCCCGACGATGGCAGAGAATTTCGGCTGTTCTCCACCGGCGGAGGATCCCGGATCGCCGTATTCGAGCACCGCCTGCGCCCGTTTTGGGTACTCCGATCGCCTGGCATCGAGGGCGATCGCGGCGGGCGCCTCTCTTCCCTCATCCAGATGCCGGCGAAACGCCTCATCTCCCAGGATCAGATTCCCGATCAGGTCCGTGCCGTAGCGCGTCAGATACCGCAAGCAGTCATCCGAGGTCCAAGCGCGGACGTCCCGGGGCAGCTCCAATTCGGGATGGCGCTTCGGGATCAGGCGGCCGAGGAACCCGCCCGGCCTCAGGTCGTCTAGGAAGTAGGGGAGATCGGCGAAGAAGCGGCTGGGACGGCGGTCCTCCGCGGCCGACTGAAAATAGAACCCCCGCGGATGAACGGCATGGAACTCCCCGAAGCGCGCCGTTTTTCCGGCTTCGTCGATCTCGAATGCGGCTATCGGAGGCTCCATGCCTGGGATGCGTCGCCGCAGGGCGTAGCGTGTGTTCGATGCTCGTCCAGCGGCCAGCACTTGCGCGCCGTGCCGAGCGAGCGTCCGAGAGAAGGTGGATTGGCTGATGCCAAGGGGGCGGTAAAGGTCCACGGCGCCCAAGGGTCCGGAAAGCAGCCGCCTATGGATCTCGGCGGCGAGCGCTCCCTGATCAGCGCGTTTCGGCATAGATATAGAATATATCAATAAATAAAAATAGTCAATATTATATATAACATAATTACTTAAAATACAAATAATTAGAATAGATATAGATCATATTATTAATAAGCGGGAGCGCGGGGGTGAGCTCCTCGCCCGCGGGGTCATCGATGGAGTCGTTGAGGTCGGCTAGAGGGTTTACTCAGCTTGCGATAACCGGCGATCTGTTGCACAATAGTGTGCTTTAAAATACTACGAGCCAATAATATAGCCCTTGAAAAATAATTGTTTATGACATATAATATTTCTATAGAAATACTTTTATTTCTATAGAAATATGTCTACGAAGACGCCCGAAGTCTCCATTGGGACCCGCCTGCGCGAACTGCGCAGAGAGCGGCGCTGGACGCAGCAGCGTCTAGCTGTTTTGCTGGGCATTACCCAGGGCCACCTGTCTCAACTGGAGCGCGGAAAGAGAGAATTCACGGCCCAGCAACTGCTGACCATTCTAAAGCACTTCAACGTGCCAATAGACTACTTCTCTGCGGAGAAAGCCTCCGCGGGAAGCCAGATTCAAAACGCCCTGGCAAGACAAGGCGCCGCCCATCTCGCTGAAAGCGCCGACATCCTTCCCACTGAAAAACTCAAGCGCGCCACCGATACGATCCGCGAAACGCTCGTCTCGGCCGATTCCTCCAGGCAGATTGCCGCCGTGGCTCCTGTCTTTGTGAACCACGCCGGACAGATCAATCTAACGCGTCTAAGAAACGAATTCGCCACGCTCGGCCTGGAGAACCGTTTGGGGTGGGCCATCGAGTGCACCCTCGAAGCGATCCGACTGGAAAGCGCCCAGGTTTTGCCAAGGGAGTGGCGCTTGAAATATCGGCGAGCCTCCATAATCATCGAGTCTTTCTTTGCTCCCTGGCGGATTGTTCCTGGCCCCACGGAAGATCCCAGGGTTCCCCCGCAATACGATGTCCTCGATCCGGAGATATCCAGCCAGGAGACTCTCAAAGAGGTCATCGAGAACCTTTCTCCCCTAGCGCGGCGATGGAAGATCGCCACGGGAATAGAGATAGACGACTTCGTCAGAGCGTTGAGGGGTGCCCGTGGCGCTGATTAGGGAGTTCCTGTCTGAGATAGACGCAAAGTGGAAGCCGATCGGCGGGGAGCCGATCCTCCTGCAGGTCATCGGGTCGGCCGCGCTGATGCTTCAGTGCGACTACGAGCGTGGAACCAAAGACGGGGACGTGCTGGAGGCCAAGGACGGCCCGCCGGCTCTCAAAGAGAAGTTGATATCCGTCGCGGGGAAGAAGTCGGATCTCTGCAAGCAGTTCCGCGTCTATATAGACGTGGTGAACAGAGCGATCCTATTCCTGCCGCAGCAGCCCGTTTTTCATCCTCTGCCAAGCTTGCCCTTGAAGAACTTCAGGATCGAGGTTCTTGATATAGGAGACGTCGTGCTCAGCAAACTCAAGCGCTACAACAGCGACGACAAGAACGACATTCGCGCGATGGCTGACAAAAACCTTCTCGATCATGGCCGGCTCGTCGCGCGCTTCAAGGCCGCCGCGGATTGGTTCTCAGTGGACGCGCGCGCTGCGGACGTGCCTCGCTATCTGAAAAATCTCCACGCGGTTGAGCGCGACATCCTCGGTCTTCCGCCATCTGAGCTTGAACTGCCGCCGGAGTGCATGCCTGATTGAGCTCCGGCTTGATGAAGAACGTCCTAGGCTTGCCCGTGTCCCTTCCATCCGTCCGATAGACCGCGAAGTTCTTCTCGGGATAATGCCCGATATCGTGAGTCGACCCCCGGCCCGCCGCTTCCTTGGACCTCACATCATCCATAATAGCCGGAGTTCCCCCCTCCTGCCAGGGGAAAATGGCGGATCGGAGGGGCGAACACGGGATGCAAAGAGAGTCCGGGCGGACTTGGGCGTCAGAGGGGTGCGGCATCTCACGCCAGGGAAGGATGGAATCAGCTGGCCCAATCCATCTGATGTTTCCAGGGGATTGCAAATCCGAATAGACAAAGGAAAGTGGTGGTGCGGCCTTCGCAGTAAAGACCAGCCTTGCACCAACCCCAACTGACCTTCACGATACATGGAGCGGCTATCCAGGGCCTATGCATTCCCGCCCAAGGAAAACCGCGGAAATCGTCCGAGCCGGATGGAGGCTTGTAGTATTTGATTCGCGCCCCAGCTTTGCTGAAAACATCGAAGGAGGTTGAAGGATCATACGGGCCGTCGGAAAGCACATGGAATCCCCTACCCTTAAATACGTCCAATGATATCCAGCGCGCCACCTTTGCTTCACAGGCGCTCTTGGTGATGAGCGCCGAAAAATAACCCAAACCTGCGAAACCGCCGCCTAATAAGCTTGCCAGGAGCAGGTATCTCATTCGCAATTTCATTCAATCGTCCGCGTGTTCGTAGTTCCAGGTACGGATCACAAGGGGAATAGTTCCCTGGGACCGAGGCGGGTTCAGGACCCGAAGAATCCCCGGCCGCGGCGCATCAGGGAGAGGAAGGCGTCCGGGCGGCCCGAGCGCACCGCGCGGTCCACGCGCTCGAGGCTCGAGCGCAGGGCCTTCATCACGGCCCGGGACCCGGGATTGAGGCTCTGGATGTCGTAGTAGAGCCGGGCGTTCTCGAAGGCCACCTGCCGGCTGGCGTCGGATTGGCGCTCGAAGGTGGTGCTCCCGAAGCGCTGGAGCGCGGAGAACCTCCGGCCCGAGGAGGCCAGGGCGTCGAAATAGAGGATGTTGACCAGATGGGAGAGCCCCAGGATGCAGGCCATCCACCGGTCATGGTCCTTAAGAGGCATCTCCACGATGGAGAGGGCCGTGCCCTGGAAGAGGGAGCGTATCTCCCGGCGGTCCTCCGGCCGGCCCGCGTCGCAGAGGATGAGCGTCCTGCCGGAAAGCAGTTTCGCGTCTGGGCCGAACATCGGGTGGATCGAGCCGATCCGCAGGGACGCCGCCGCGGACCGGAATTCTCCGAGGAACGGGGATTTGACGCTGGCGATGTCGAAGACCAGGGCACGCGTGCCGCTCTCGCGGAGCATGCGCAGGGTGGGCCCCACGCCGCGGATAGGGGCGGCGATGACCACGATGTCCGCTTCCCGGGAGGCGCCGGCCGCGTCCCGGACCAGCGGATAGTGCGAACGCGCTCCCCGGCGCGTGTCGGCGACGCGGACCCGGTGGCCCTGGGCGTCGAAGAAATCGGCGAACCACCGGCCCATGGCGCCGCAGCCGCCCAGGACCAGCACGTCCTTGAGGCCGCCTTGGAAGCGGCCGTGGCGGATGCGTTCCTGGACCTCGACCGATCCGCGGATGAGCGTCCGGACGATCTCCTCTCCCAGGTCCGGGGAGAGCCCGGACTTCTCGCAGTAGGAACGGGCGGCGTCGAGGACCCCGCTCTCGGTCTTGAAATCCCGGACCGGGAGCCCGGCCGCGGCCTTGGCCTCGCCCACGCGCCGGGCCAGGGAGAGCCTGCGCCTGAGCAGGGCCAGGATGCCCGCGTCCACGGCGCGGATGCGCTTGCGCAGTTTCCGTATGGACTGGAGGGCTTCCCGCTCGGTCATTCAGAGACGACGCAGCTGCAGACCAGGTTCCGATCGCCGTACGGGTTGTCGATGCGTCCGACCGCGGGCCAGAATTTCCGCTCCTTGACCCACGGGAGGGGATAGACGGCCTTCTCCCGGGGATAGGGCCTGTCCCATTGGGAGGCCGTCGCGGCCTCCGCGGTGTGGGGGGCGTTCTTAAGAGGGTTGTCTTCCCGGCTGATGCGCCCCTCCTCGATGTCGCGTATCTCCCGGCGGATCTCGGCCATGGCCTCGCAGAAACGGTCGAGCTCCTCAAGCGACTCGCTCTCCGTGGGCTCGATCATCAAGGTCCCGGGGACGGGGAAGGAGACCGTGGGCGCGTGGAAGCCGTAGTCCATCAGCCGCTTGGCCACGTCCTCCACGCTCACTCCGCTGGTCTCCTTGAGCGGCCGCAGGTCCAGGATGCACTCATGGGCGACCAGCCCGCCGCGCCCCTTATATAGCACCGGATAATGCGGCTCGAGCCGCCGGGCGACGTAGTTGGCGTTGAGGATGGCGAACTGGGTCGCGCGGACGAGCCCGGTGGGGCCCATCATGCGGATGTACATCCAAGGGATGGGGAGTATGCCCGCCGAACCCCAGGGCGCGGCCGAGACCGGGCCGATGGCCCCCGGTCCGCCGGTCTGCACCACGGGATGGCCGGGCAGGAAGGGGACCAGATGGGACGCCACCCCGATGGGGCCCATGCCCGGGCCGCCTCCCCCATGCGGGATGCAGAAGGTCTTGTGCAGGTTCATGTGGCACACGTCGGCCCCGAGCTCGGCCGGGCGGCAGAGGCCCACCAGGGCGTTGAGGTTGGCCCCGTCCATGTAGACCTGCCCGCCGTTCTCGTGCACGATCCGGCAGATGTCCTTGATGCGCTCCTCGAAGACGCCGTGGGTGGAGGGATAGGTGGCCATGAGGACGGCCAGCTCCCCGGCATGGGCGCGCGCCTTGGCTTCGAGGTCCGCCAGGTTGATGTTCCCCGCGCCATCGCAGGCGACCGGGACCACTTTCAGCCCGGCCATGGCCGCGCTCGCCGGATTGGTCCCGTGCGCGGACTGCGGGATGAGGCAGACCGAACGCCCGCCCCGGCCCCGGCTCTCGAGGTATTTGCGGATGACCAGCAAGCCCGTATATTCCCCTTGGGACCCGGCGTTGGGCTGAAGAGAGACGGCCGCGAAGCCGGTCACCTCGGAGAGCCAGGAGCCCAACTGCTCGAAGAGGAGGCGGTAGCCGCCCGCCTGCTCCACGGGAGCGAAGGGGTGCAGGCCGGAGAACTCCGGCCAGGACACGGGGAGCATCTCGGAGGCGCCGTTGAGCTTCATGGTGCAGGAGCCCAGCGGGATCATGGAACCGGTCAGGGAGAGGTCCTTGGCCCGCAGGCGGTTGATGTAGCGCAGCAGCTCCGTCTCGGACCGGTGCCGGTGGAAGACCGGATGGGTGAGGAAGGGACTCGAGCGCAGCAGTTCCCGCGAGACGCCCTCCTCCGCTTCGGCGAGCAGTTCGGAGACCGAGGGCGCGGCCTTGTCCCGGCCGAACACCTTCAGGAGGTCCCGGAGGTCCTCGGCGGAAGTCGTCTCATCGAGGGCGACCCCCACGGAGTTCTCGTCGAAGACGCGGAGGTTGACGCGCATCGAGGCGGCCTGCCCGAGGACCTGGAGCAGAGCCTCCCGGGTCCCGCGCACCCGGAGCGCGTCGAAGAAACAGTCGGCCTCCAGCTCCCAGCCCAGGCGCTTGAGCCCCAGGCCCAGGGCCGCGGCCATGCGATGGACGCGCGCCGCGATGTCCCGGAGCCCATCGGGCCCGTGATAGACGGCATATAAGGAAGCCATGATCGCGAGAAGGACCTGGGAGGTGCAGATGTTGCTCGTCGCCTTCTCGCGGCGGATGTGCTGTTCGCGGGTCTGCACGGCCAGGCGCAGGGCCGGGCGGCCCTGGGCGTCCTTGGACACTCCCACCAAGCGCCCGGGCATCTGGCGGACGAAGGCCGCGCGCGCGGCGAAATAGGCGGCGTGGGGCCCGCCGTAGCCCAAGGGGACCCCGAAGCGCTGGGCGCTGCCCACCGCGATGTCCGCGCCGAACTCGCCCGGCGGACGGAGCAGGGCCAGGGAGAGGAGGTCCGCGGCCGCCGTCACCAGGACGCCGGCTTCCTTGGCCGCGGCGCAGACGCCCGAGAGGTCCCGAAGAGTCCCGTCCGTGGAGGGATACTGCAGGAGGAGGCCGAAGACCTCCGGACCGAACCGGGCCCGGAGGGGGTCCACGACCTCCACCGTGATGCCCAGGGGCCTGGCCCTGGAGCGAACCACCTCGATGGTCTGGGGATGGCAGTCGGAGGCCGCGAGGAAGGTCCGGCCGCCCCCATGGACGGCGCGGGACATGGTCATGGCCTCGGCCGCGGCCGTCGCCTCGTCGAGCATGGAGGCGTTGGCGGTCTCCAGGCCCGTCAGATCGGCGATCATGGTCTGGAAATTGAGCAGGGCCTCCAGCCGGCCCTGGGATATCTCGGCCTGATAGGGCGTGTACTGGGTGTACCAGCCCGGGTCCTCGAGTATGTTGCGCAGGATGACGGCCGGCGTGCGGCAGTCATGATAGCCCGCCCCGATGAAGGAGCGGAAGACCTTATTGCGTCCCGCGATGGACTTAAGCTCGGCGAGAGCCTCGGCCTCGGCGACCGGCGCGGGAAGGTCCAGCGGCTTCGAGGTGCGTATCTGCTCGGGCACGGCCGCCGCGGTCATGCCCTCCAGCGACGAGAAGCCGAGCGATTCCAGCATCCGGGCCGCGTCCTCATCGGAGGGGCCGATGTGCCGCCGGATGAAGGAATCCTGGGGAAGGGACTCTTCCCGGAGGCCCGGCCCCGGTTTCGCGCCGCTCATTCCACAAAAATAGCAGTTTCTCCCCGAGGGGGGCAATCATTTACGAGATTTTTACAATGTCGAAACAAGGCCTTAAAGCGCCGGAGCTAGACTGAGGGCGAGGACCGATGATGCTCCAACGCCGAGGAACATCCTTCCGGACCGCCTCCGCCGCCATGGCGGCCCTCTTCTTTTCCCAGAGCACGGGCGTGGCGCAGGTGGCCTCGCGGATGTCCCCCTCCCGGCCCGCGCATCTC
>CAYWAR010000072.1:0-9377 GCA_964455765.1 uncultured Elusimicrobia bacterium | reverse complement strand
CGACCAAGTGACCAATGAAGCCTATTTGGACCTTCAGCTCGCGGAAAAAGCCTTCCAGCTCGGCTTCAACTACAGGCTCTCGGACTTCCAGAACCAGATACCGGTCCTGTATTTCGACAACCCCAAGCGCTTCACCAACCGCGCCGTCGGCACGCACTACTCCAACGGCGACGGCGGAGCCAGCGGCGCGTTCGCCATGGCGCCCAACAACAAGGCGCACAGCCTGAAGGTGGAGTTCGGCCTCAACCTGCCCGAGAACACCCGCTTGAGCGGGGAGGCGGGCTACCAGCTCTGGACACAGCAGGACGCCCTGCTGGCCTACACCCAGAACACGGCCATCGGCAACGCCATCGGCGAGGACTGGACCTACCAGAACGCCGGCTTGCCCAACCACTACACCGCGCCCTTTGCGGCGTCCCTGCTCTCCAAACGGCCGGGGACGAACGCGGACGGGAAGATCGAGGTCTATACCTACATGGCCAAGCTGGCCTCCCGGCCGAACTCGTGGCTGAGAGCGAGCCTGGCGCACGACGCCTACATCATGGAGAACAAGAGCAAGGTCTTCGATCTCCCGGGCTGGGTGAACCTCGACCAGAGCTGGGACAATGATGAGATCAAGACCTCCTACGAGCAGTTCCGCGAGGACAAGACCTCGCTCAAGGTCGACTACGACATCACGCAGTCGGTCTCGGGCAACGCGGGACTCACGCACAAGTACTTCAAGAGAACCCGCGAGGTCAATAAGGGACAGGAGAACGAGGCCGGCCTGGGCTTCACCTACCGCCCCTCCCGGGAGTTCTTCACCAACGTCTCGGGCTTGGTCAGCGGCAGGCGCGCCAACGGCTACAACTTCGATTACACGCCTACCATCGTGGATCCGAACACGCTCCGCACTTGGTACGCCGTGGCTCCGGGCGCCCGGAAGGTGGACGTGGCCGACCGCAACCGCTACCAAGGACGCGTGCAGGTTCTCTGGACCCCGGGCGAGGCCTCGCTGGGCCTGAGCGGGCGCATCACCAAGGACAAATACCGCGCCGGAGGCTCTCTCGACGGCGGCGACCCGGCCGTGCGGGCGGAGCAGTTCGGCACTCTCTCCGAGCTTGTCGAGGCCGTGGGCACGGACTTCAGCGTGCCTCTCTTCGGGACGCTGAGCGCGGACGCCTACTACGAGTACGAGCTCTCAAGCCGGAGGACCCGCTCGGTGGGCTCCAACACCCCGAAAGACGCCGGAGTCGGGACCTCGACGACCGGCGGCGTATTCGCCCAACTCCCGGGCAACATCTGGGGCACCCGCATCGCGGACAACGCGCACATTGCGGGCCTGGCCTTCAACTGGCGGCCCACGGACAGGTTCAAGTCCACGGTAGGCTACGACATCGTCAACACCATCACCTATGTGGACCCGGTGGAGAACGGCTGGGGCTCGGCCACGCTGAGGTCCTACACCTCCCTGCCGCCCACCAAGAAGATGCTCCAGACCTGGAAGGCCCGCGGGGAATATAAGCTGGTCAAGGACCTGACGCTGACGGCGAACTACCTGTTCGAGAAGTTCGACGGCTCGGACTACGCCTTCGACGAGGTCCCCCTGCGCGACATCAGCAACGCGAGCATCTGGCTGGGAGCGTCCATGCGCAACTATTACGCGCACATGGCCTCGCTCGGCTTGAACTACAAGTTCTAATTGAAGGAGGGAGCGTGCAGATGAGATTCGCGCATGTCTTGACCGGAGCGGCCCTGGCCGCGATGCTGGGAATCTCGGCCCGGGCGGGCGACGCTCCAGCCGAGGAGAAGAAGGCGGAGGGATCGGCGACGGCCGCCGAAGAGAAGGCTCCGGCGGCCGAGAAGGCCGCGGCCAAGGACGCAAAGGCTCCGGCCCTCATCACCGACCCTGAAAAGGCGCCGGAGTTCCTCAAGTTCGAGAAGACCGCCAAGATGCCCCCGGTCAAGTTTCCCCACAAGCAGCACGGGCAGAAGTTCGCGTGCAAGGACTGCCACGGCGGGGACAAGCCGCTCTTCCCGCAGAAGTTCGGCGGCGAAGGCATAAAGATGGCGGACATCTACGCGGGCAAGCACTGCGGCGCCTGCCACGACGGCAAGGACCACGGCGCCAACAAGAAGGTGTTCGCGGCCAAGACCGCCTGCATGAAGTGCCATAAGAAATAGCGCGGATTCTCCCATAGCGCGGAAAGCTCACGGCCGGTCCCTGCAGGAATGCAGGGACCGGCCGTCACTATTACCGTTGCTCTTGGACAGTATTAATGGCGGCTGTGTTGCATGAATACTATTCAGCCTTAAATCCGAAGGGAGGTTGAAAAATATGGGAATGGGGATCCATCCGGTAACGGCGGTATTGTTCTTCGCCATACTCTCCGCGGGAGGCCTGCTGGGCTATCAATCGGAGAACATCATCGTCGGAGTCGGCGGCGCGGGCATCGCGGTGCTGGTCCTTTTGACGATCCGGGTCGCCCGCCAATGGCAGAAGGCGGTGGTGCTGCGGATGGGAGAGTACCTGGACTTGAAGGGGCCCGGCGTCTTCTGGGTCATCCCCTTCGTGGACACCATCCCATACTGGGTGGACCTGCGAACGATCACCACCCCGTTCACCGCCGAGGAAACGCTGACCAAGGACAGCGTGCCCGTGGACGTGGACGCGGTGCTCTTCTGGCGCGTGGTGGACCCCAAGAGGGCCGCGATGGAGGTCGAGGCTTACCAACAGGCGATTGCCTGGGCCAGCCAGACGGCCCTGCGCGACGTGATCGGCAGGACCGACCTCTCGGAGATGCTCAGGGGCCGCGAGAAGATAGACAAGGATCTCTGCACGATGATCGACCAGCGCACCGAGGCCTGGGGCATCAAGGCCCTCTCCGTGGAGATCCGGGACGTGAAGATCCCGGAGAACCTGCAGGACGCGATGTCCATGCAGGCCCAGGCGGAGCGGGAGCGGCAGGCGCGCGTCATCTTGGCGGATTCGGAGCGGCAGGTCTCCCGCGTCTTCGAGGAGTCCTCCAAGGCCTATGCCGACAACCCGACCGCGCTGCATCTGCGCGCCATGAACATCCTTCTGGAAGGGATGCGGCAGAACTCGACTATCGTAATCGTCCCCTCCAGCGCCGTGGAGACGATGGGCCTGGGCGCGATGGCCGGCCTCACCTCGCTGGCCAAGGAGTGCGGCGGCAAGGCCTCGGGCGCCGGCAAGCCCGCGGCCCAATAACGGCAAGAAGGAGTCCGCCTGAATACACGGTGCAAAGGAGATGAAAGACCTTGCCGCGGCCGTCTTGGCCTGCTTGCTCCTGGGTGCCCTGTGGCTGTTCCTGACCTGGCACAAGTCCGAAAGCAAAACCCAGCCCATCGCCTACAACCATAAGAAGCACGTGGGAGAGCTGGAGCTCGAGTGCTCCAACTGCCACGCCGGGATCGGGGAAGGCAAGGCCCGCGCCGGGTTCCCGGCCCTGGAAGTATGCCTGGGCTGCCACAACGCCGACGACGTTAATCCCAAATCGAGGCCCATCCAGGACTACGCATCGCAAAACAAGCCCATCCCCTGGCAAAGGGTCTACCGGGTCCCCAAGCACGTTTACTTCTCCCATCGAAGGCATGTCGGCATGGCGAAGCTCGACTGCGCCCTCTGCCATGGAGACATGTCCAAGATGGAACAGCCGGTCACGCGCCAGGCTGTCTCCATCAGCATGGGACGCTGTATGGATTGCCACAAGCGCAACGGGGTCACCCGCGATTGCCTGAGCTGTCACCGCTGAAATGAATATCCAACGAAAAGGCTTCCTGAGGCTGGCCGGGCTGATGGGGGCGGGGGCGTTCCTGCCGAAATTCGCCCGAGCCGGCCTGCTCAAGCCCGAGGAAGAGGGGCCGCCGCCGATCGGGGAGGAGAGCTTCTCTCATACGGTCTGCGGGCTCTGCCCGGCCGGGTGCGGCGTGAAGGTCCGGAAAGTGGACGGCGTCGCGGTGGGAGTCTCCGGCAGCTTGGACCATCCCATCAACGAGGGCGCGCTCTGCCCGAAAGGAGCGGCCGGCCTCCAGGAGCTCTACCACCCGGACCGCCTCAAGTCCCCCCTGCTGAGAGCGGGGAGCCGCGGCGCGGGCGTATGGAAGGAAATTTCCTGGGAAGACGCCTTGCGGCGCATCGGCGACGCCCTGGGCCGGGCGAAGAGCGGCCCAGGGATCGCTCTGGCCGCGCTGGGGGCCCCCGGAAACCGGGACATGGAGTCGGAACTGCTCAGGCGGCTGGCCGCCTCGGCCCCAAGGGGCGCCTATTTCACGCCGAGCTTCCCACCCAACGAGCCGCCCAGCGACGCCTACCGGCTCATGCACGGAAGCGCCGCCCTCTCCTGCGACCTCTCCAGGCCGCGGCTCCTGGTCTCCTTCGGCTGGGATTGGCTCGTGGCCCATCCCTCCCATGTCGAGGCCCAAAGGGCCTTCGCCCTCCTGCGCAAAAGAGGCGGCGAGCGGGCGCACATCATCCAGGTCGAGCCGCGCTTCTCGGTGACCGCCTCCAAAGCCGATTCCTGGCTGCCCATACGGCCCGGGACGCAAGGGCTCCTGGCTTTGGGCGCGGCCCGGGAGATCATCTCCGCCGGCCGCCATGACGCCTCTTTCCTGCGCGAGCGCTCGCTCGGCTTCGCCGAGTTCGCCAAGGCCCTGGAGCCCTTCACCATCCCGCGAGTGTCGAAGGCCGCGGGCCTCCCGGAGCGGGACGTCCGCCTGCTCTGCGTGAAGCTCATGAGCATGAGTCCCGCCCTGGCCCTCGCCGGCCGGGGGCCCTTGTTCGATCAGTTGGCCGTGCACGCCCTCAACGCGGTGTTGGGCGGCCTGGGGAAGGAGGGACTCTTCTCCTCATGGCGGGAGCCGGCCGGGCCCGAGGAAGCCCCGGAGGGCCCGATCGATACTCTCCTGGTGGACAGGGTCAATCCCCTATTCACCGCGCCCGAGGCGTGGAAGCCCGCCTTCGAGAAGGCTCCCCTGGTCGTCACGGTTTCCCCATTCCTCACCGAGACCGCGGAATACTCCGACTTGGTGCTCCCCTGCCTCACCCCTCTGGAGCGGCCCCACTGCTCCCTGCACCGGATGCTGGACGGAAGGTCCGTCTTGAACGCCGCTCCCCGCGCCGTCGAAGCTCTACCGGGCGCCAAAGCCCCGGGCGAGATATTCTTCCTCATCGCGAAAGCGGGAGGACTGCGGGGGCTGGACGCCGCGGACTTCGATTCCCTCCTCGGAGCCGAGGCCGCGAAACTGGGGGCGCAAGACCTGCTGGAGGAGGGGAGCATGGTCCGCTGGCGGGAACTGCCCCGGACCGGGGAAAGCCGCCTCTCCTTCGCCGCTCCTTCCGGGAGATTCGAGTTCGGCACGCTGACGAAGCTGTTGGCGGAACCGGATTCCAGGCTCCGCCTCGAAACGGACGAGGATTACCCTCTTTCCCTGAATATCTTCGTGCCTCTTCCATTCTCCCGCGGCGAAGGGGGGCATCTGCCCTTTCTCCTGAGCATCGCGGGCGTGCAGGGCCATGAGATGTGGGGCTCCTGGGCGGAACTGCACCCCGAGACCGCGAAGAAGTCGGCGGTCGCCGACGGGGACGAGGTCCGCGTCCTCTCCCGGAAAGGGAGCATCCGGCTCAAGGCGCGCGTGCTCCCTTCGGCCGTGCCGGGAGTGGTGAGCGTGCCTTTCGGACTCGGGCATTCGGCCTGCGGGCGCTGGGCCAAGGGCGTAGGCGCCGACCCCCTGGCGGTGGCCGGCTCCTTCGAGGGGACCCGGGTGCGGATCGAAAGGATATGACCGAAGCGTTTGCAGCCAAACGCGAGGGAATGGTTGAGCCATTCAGGCGAACACCATGAACGAATCCCGGCGGGGGTTTCTCGCGGGCCTTGTGGCCGGAACCGCGGTCTTGAGCGCGGCGCTCTCGGGCGTCGCGGATCGCGCCGGGAAGGCTTTGCTCCGGGCCGGGCGCAAGGGCGCCTCGCAGGAGAATAAGCCCCTCTGGGGGATGGCGATAGACCTGGACAAATGCACCGCCTGCGGAGCCTGCGTCGTGGCCTGCTCCCAGGAGAACAACCTGATCCTCGGCAGTCCGCGGGAAGCGGCCATGGGCAGGATCAACCGGTGGATCCAGATCCTGCCCGTCACCGAGGGAGAATACCCCGCGCCGCGGCAGAGGCTCATCCCCATGCCCTGCCAGCACTGCGAGCAGCCGCCCTGCGCCAGGGTCTGCCCCGTCAACGCGACGTTCCTCAACGAGGAAGGCATCGTGGGGCAGGTCTACGACCGCTGCATCGGCTGCCGCTACTGCGTCAACGCCTGCCCCTACACCTGCAAGTACTTCAATTGGCAGACCCCGGCCTGGCCCAAGGAGCTTAGGGCCTCCCTCAATCCGGACGTCTACGTGCGGCCCGTGGGAGTCGTGGAGAAATGCCTTTTCTGCCACCACCGCCTTCAGCGCGCCAAGGAGGAGGCCCGCGCCGCGGGCAGACCCCTGCGGGAGGCGGATTACCGGCCCGCCTGCGCGGAGGCCTGCCCGGCCAAGGCCATCGTCTTCGGCAACCTGCGCAACGGCGAGAGCGACGTCTCCGTGATCTCCAAGGACCCGCGGGCCTTCCATCTCCAGGAGTCCCTGGGCACCGAGCCCAAGGTGACCTATCTAAGGGAGGGCGCGTAAGATGAGCACCGAGAGGCCCTGGACGTTCTACGTGCAGGGGGCGGCCGTGGCCCTCTTCAGCCTCTTCGCGCTGGCGGTCAACGGCTGGTTCATCTGGCGCGCCTGGTCCCTGCGCGAGCTGGGAGACGCCTGGACGCCGGCCCTTCTATTCGGAGCGGTGCTCGGCCCCCTTTTCCTGGTCTTCGCCGGCATTCTCTGGACGATATTCCTCAAGATCGCGGCTTCCGATAAGCCCATCGGAGCGCGCTCCTTGAGCCTCCTCGGGCATGAAAACGCCCTCATCGAGCCCGTCCTCGGCAAGCCGACGGCCGGGTTCCTGGCCGCGGTCGCCCTGCTCGCCTGCTTCTCGCTCTGGGCCGTGGCCGCGTGGGGGTGGCAGCTCTACAACGGCCTCCAGGTCACGGGCCTCAACAACCCCGTGTTCTGGGGCTTCTACATCACCAACTTCGTCTTCTTCATCGGCATCTCCCACGCGGGCACCCTGATCTCGGCCATACTGCGCATCGCCAACGCGGAATGGCGGCGCTCCATCACCCGCTCGGCCGAGGTCATCACCGTGCTCGTGCTGGTTTTTGGTGCCGGAAACATCATCCTGGACCTCGGGCGCCCGGACCGGGCGCTCAACGTCTTCCTTTTCGGACGGCTCCAGTCCCCCCTGCTCTGGGACGTATGCAGCATCACGGCCTATCTCACGGGGAGCACGCTCTACCTGTACCTCCCCCTCATCCCGGACATCGCCATCCTGCGCGACCGCTGCGCGGACTGGCGCCAGCCCCTCTACGATCTGCTCTCCTTCGGCTGGAGCGGGACCAAGGAGGAGATGCGCGTCCTGGAGAAGTGCATCGCCGTCATGGCGATCGTGGTCATCCCGGTCGCCGTCTCCGTCCACACGGTGGTCTCCTACGTCTTCAGCATGACCATCCAGCCCATGTGGCACTCGACCATCTTCGGCCCCTATTTCGTGGTCGGGGCGATCTTCTCGGGCATCGCCGCGCTCATCATCGCCATGGCCGCCTTGCGCCGCGTCTACGGCCTCGAGGAGTACCTTCGGCCCATTCACTTCAAGAACCTGGGCCTGCTCCTGCTGGTGATGAGCTGCCTCTGGCTCTACTTCACCTTCTCCGAGTTCCTGACCACCTGGTACGGGAACGATCCCGAGCACATCGTCATCTTCTACTCCAAGCTGAGCGGACCCTACGCGCCCTTTTTCTGGACCATGGTGACCACCTGCTTCCTCATCCCCTTCGCGGTCCTGGTCTCTCCCCTGGGAAGCACCGTGCAGGGCACCGTCATCGCCTCGGTCCCGGTCTGCGTCGGGATGTGGCTGGAGCGCTTCCTGATCGTGGTGCCGACCCTGGTGCGCCCGAGGCTGCCCTACGCCGCGGGCGGCTACGCGCCGTCCTGGGTGGAGATATCCTTGTTCGCGGGCTGCGTGGCCACCTTCGTCCTGCTCTACGCGCTCTTCACGCGGTTCTTCCCCATCGTCTCCATCTGGGAGGTTCGCGAGGGCCAGGAGCACGCCGTCTCGGAGGTTTCGGAAAGGATAAAGACCTACTTCCCCGGAGAAAAAAGCACCCATGCCTAGGCTTTTCATCCCGGTGATCGCGGCCCTATTCCTCTGCTCCTGCGCCCCGGGCGGCGAGGAGCCGCGCCGCGAGCCCTCGGGCCCGGCGGCGCCGGGTTTCTATTACGACCTCGGCCCCTCCTCCATAGACGTCTCCTCCTACCCGAAGGAACAGCGGGAGAACTACAAGGCATTCATCGCCGTTTGCACGGCCTGCCACGGCGCGGCGCGCGCTCTCAATTCCCCCTATACCGGGGAAGCCGTATGGAAGCGGTACCTGGAGAGGATGCGCGTGAAAATGGAAAGCCTCGGGATCGCGTTGTCCGGGGACGATGAAAAGCGCATCCGGGACTTCCTCGTGTATGACTCCAAACTGAGAAAATTGGACCGCAAGGCGGAATTCGAATCGCGCCTGGAAGAGCTCAAGAAATCCTTCGAGGAGTCCCAAAAGACGGATCACTGAAGGCAGGAACGTCCCAAGCCGGACGCGAGCGCAGAGCACTCCCCGCCCCCCGAAAGGGGAGCGGCCCTTTTTTTACCCCCCTTCTACTGCCCCTCCCCGGCAAGCGCCGGCCCCCGCTTTCCCGACGGAGAGCGCGCATTTTTTGCCCCCCGGGATCCGAGTGGACGGAGACCTGCTGGTGAATTCGTTGCGCTCTAGCCCTGTGAGCGGCTTCATCCCGGCGCGATGACCGGAACGCGGATGACGAGATGCGCGGGTCCGGAAAATCGGCGGCCAGGAGAGGATGTGACGCAGGTCACGCTTCAAGGATGAGCCGGTCAATGGGCTGGATGTCATCAACCGTGAGGAGAACCCGCATGAGCCATAGGCAGAAGCAGATACGGACGCTCCGGGCGCCGGGCGCTTGGGCCGTGTTCCTCGGCCTCGCCCTCGCCGCCTTCTGGGCGTGCACCGGCGCGGTCCGAGCCGCCGACCAAGGGATAACCCGAGGAAGTGCCGCCTCCGAGGTCCTGGGAGCGGCCGACCTGGTCGGTTCGAGCGCTTGTCTGGGCTGTCACTCGGAGAAGGAGTCGTTCAAGAAACAGCCCCACGGCAAGACCCTCGCCGCCAAGGGGATCGACTTCGAGAAAGCCTGCGAGACTTGCCACGGCCCGGGCTCCCTTCATGCGGGAGCGGGCGGCGACAAGAAC
>CAYWAR010000071.1:0-9429 GCA_964455765.1 uncultured Elusimicrobia bacterium | reverse complement strand
ATTCGGTCTCCAGTCCGAGGTCCGCCCTGCGGTAGTCGAAGAGCCCTCCGCCCCATTTCTCGTCGGCGGTCTCCTTGAGGAGCTGGGCGCGGTAGCCGAAAGAGGGCTTGAGCTTCCAGCGCCGGTCCTTGAGCGTATATACGCCCTTGGCCCCGACGCGATGGTCCATCTGCTCCTGAAATAGCGTTCCCGCGCCGACCAAGTCCACCACCTGCTTGGTGCCCTGGTAGGAGGAGCTTATCGTCGGGAATAGCTCCCACTTCTTGTTGAAGCGGATGCCGGGCGCGGCCATGGCCGAGAGATTGCCCATCAGGCTCGCTTTCTGGCCCCCGTAGAAGTATTGCCCGCCTAAAGCGCTGAAGCTGTAAACGGGCGCGATCTGCGCGCCGTGGACGCATCGTATGAAAACAGCCTGAGAGAATACGGCAAGGAAGAACGCGGGACGGCGGCCGCATCGGAGCAGCCGCATCATGGCATCAGCCCCGACTGGATCAATATCTTAGGCTCGACCACCAGATCGATCTTCCGGCCCTGGAACTCCGTGGCCGTGATGACCTGCTCATAGTTCCAGCCCAGGAGCTTCTCCTTGAACGAGGTCCCGCTCACCGCGTTGTTGAAATCCGCGAAGCTCCCGACCCTCCCCTCGTCGTTGATGATGTAATTGTCCCAGGAGATGGTGGTCCCGTCCGAGTAAGACTCGAGGATGGTCTGATGCAGCTTCTGCCCGTCCATGAAGCCGGAAGCTACGCTGCGGTTGACGGGCACCGTGTAGCCCAGGGCCAGGCCGGTAATCGGATCGGCGTTCGTCGAGTCGGTCCGGTTCGCGTAGGCCTGGAGATTGCTCCCCGTCCAGCCGTACTTGAGCGTGCCGTTCACGTAGAAGCCGTACTTGTCGTAGACCGTCTGGAACACGCTCCTGCCCGTCGCGTCCGCGTAGCGGTCCAGCGCCGGGTCGAAGAAGGAGGTGATGTCATCGCTCCCGCCGTCGCCGTTGTTGTTGATGTCGACCTGATGCCCGTCCTGGGCAAGCTCACGGATCGAGTCCGTGGTGTTGGAGCGCCCGGTCTCGTATTTCGTGAGGTAGTATTCCGGCGCCGCGTCCAGGCCCCCGCCGATCTGGCGCAAGGCGATGCTCAGGTCCGTGGGCAGGGCCTTGTTGAAGGTCCCTTTATAGTAGAAGTAGTCGAAGCGCGACTCGCGCTCGTTCAAGACCACCAGCTTGAACTCATCGGGATTGGGGCGTATGACGTACTCCTCCACCCGCACGCGGTGGCCGAAGACGTCCATCAGGGCCTTGCCCTGCTGATACTCGGCCAGCTTGAGCTCCCGCGCCGCCGCGGCCAGGACCTCGTCCTTCTTCATGTCCAGGCCCACTTCCTTGCGCGCGTTCGCCTGCAGGGAGGTGGGCGGAGGCGCGGTCTGGTAGTTCTTGACGTCCCGGGGGGCGCTGCCGCCCACGGCATCGAGCTCCATCCTCTGCCCCGGGTTCATCATGAACTCGTTGCCCTTAACGTCGCTGACGCTCAATAGCCCCTTATGGAGCTCCACGGTGGTGGCGCCGTTGAAGCCCACGCCCACCTGGAACTCGGTGCCGCGCACCGAGCAGGTGGCCGTGGGAGTGCGCAGACGGAAGGCCCGGTTCTGGATGCGGGTCACCCAGGTCCGTGCGACGCCCCGGAAAAGCTCCAGGGAAATGGTCTTCGCGGTGCTCTCCTGGAGGAGGAAATCCGAGTCGGGACCCAGGGAGGCCTTCGACCCGTCGTCGAAGACGATGACGGCCGAGGAGCCGGCGCCCGTGCGCACGCGGTCGCCGGCGGCCAGCAGCCGGGAAGGGCGTTCCACGGATACTTGAGAGCCCGCGCCCGCGGGCACCACCGTGACCATGCCCGTGACGCTTTCGATCTGGGGGACGCAATAGACGGGGGTGCGAGCCAGGAGCGCGGAAAGGGAGGCAAGAAAAACGGCGCGGCTGACGCGATACGGAGCGCGCATCCCACCTCGGCGGAACTGAGATTATGCCGCAAAAATACGGATTATTCCCTGGTATTGCGGCGTGCTACCTTGAAGTGTAGCCCTCTCACCCCTTTCTGTCAAGGATGAAGGTCAGAAAATCGACTGTGACTAAAGTCGCCGGATCTCCGTACGCGCCCGTATTATTAACTGCTGCTAAAGAAATGCCAATTCCCCCACCCGGCTGCTCGACCCTCCCCCGGGGGGAGGGTCGAGCCACATCTTGACTTATGCTGTTTTTGAATTATAATATTCATAAATGAATACTGCGGCCGATCGCGCCCTTGGCCGGCTCCTGCGGGAAAGGCGGGAGGCGCTCCTCCTCTCCCAAGTCGACCTTTCAAGGAGGATGCGCTGGCCCCAGGCGAAAGTCTCCAGGGTGGAGCGAGGAAAGCGCAGCGTGACCCTTCCCGAACTGCTCGACTTTTCCCATGTATTTCAATGCTCGGTCGACGAGCTGCTCGGGGGGCTCCAATCCCGCGCGGAGAGCGCGACGAAAACCGACGCCCTCCCGGACCCGGTCGCATCGGCGTTGACTCCCGGTTTCTGCGCCGCCTACGGAAGCGAGGAAGCCCTCCTGGCCCAGTTGGCCAGATACGGCGTGAAGTTCCTCGGCGAAGGGGGCCGTCCGGCCTTCCTTGCCCTCCCGCTCGACGAGGTGCTCCTGGCCGCGCTTCGATTCTCCCACGATCCGCGGGTCTTCGAGGCTCTTCCGGCCCTTCTCTTGGCGCACGCCGAACGGGTCGATTGGGCGAAGCTTGTTTCAGCGGCGTATGCCCTGCGCCTCCAGAATCGGCTGGGAATGGTCGTGGCCGCGGCCCTCGAATTAAAAGGCTTCGCCGCTGCTATCGATCAGATGACCTGGAAGACGCTCCAGGAGGCCCACGATGCCCTGGCCGAGGCGAAGCTCGACCGAGAAGAGGCGATAGGCCCTCTCCCCAAGACCGAAGCGGCATTGGCCTTTTTGCGCCGGCGCACTCCCCGATGGCTCCGCTTCTGGCACGGCCTGGGCGCGGCCGACCTGGAATCCTTCCGGCGCCATCTTCCGCGATGAATCGGTCCGGGGCGCGCGAACTCCGAGCGTTCCTCCAAGACATCGACACCTTATTAGGCAGGGGGAGGCCCCAAAGCAAGATCACTCTTTTCATCTTCGGCGGCGCGGCCGCGGTGATCGCGTACGGCTCTAGACGCGGGACCATCGACATCGATGCATACCTCGAAGACGGCGTCATGCGCAGGAAACTGGCGGAGTGGGCGGGGGAGGCCTCGGAACTCGCCAGGAAGCATGGGATCCATATCCATGGAGCGAACACCAGCCTGATGCTGATCGAAGACCCGGACTGGAAGGGGCGCTGTCTGGAGATATTCAAGGGCGGCCTAAAGCACATGCGGATAAAGGCCCTGGGCAAGGAAGACCTGATCCTGAGCAAGCTGAGCCGCTACAACGATCGCGACCGCGAGGACATCAAGTTCCTCGCCGAGAATCACGAGATAGACCCGAAGAAGCTGATCGCTTATTACAAGTCGGCTCGGCCCTATTATATCGGCCGCCTGAAAACTCTCGACCAGACGTTCAACATCATCCTCCAAGAGCACTTCAGACACCGGCCGATCGATTTCGGCAAGGGCTCCTAGGCATGGCGACCATCGTCGTCGAGAAGCTTTCCAAGACTTACACCGTCCCTGAGCGCGAGAGCGGCTTGCTCAACGCCCTCCGGGCGCTCCTGCATCGGAGGTTCCGGGACATACCGGCCGTCTCCGAGGTCTCTTTCGAGGTCGCGGAGGGAGAGGTCGTGGGGTTTTTGGGGCCCAACGGCGCGGGCAAGACCACGACCCTCAAGATGCTCTCCGGCCTGCTCTATCCCTCCTCGGGCTCGGCCGCGGTGCTGGGGCACACGCCCTGGGAGCGCCGCTCCGAATTCCAGCGCGCCATCACCCTCGTCATGGGCCAGCGCTCCCAGCTCTGGTGGGAGATCCCGGCGCAGGAGACCTTCCGGCTCAACAAGGAGATCTACGGCCTGGGCGACGAGGAGTTCCGCCGCAGCATGGAGGAATTGACCGAACTCCTGGAGCTTCAAGAGTGCCTGAGCGTCCCGGTCAAGAAGCTCTCCTTGGGCCAGCGCATGAAGACGGAACTCGCCGTCTCCCTCCTGCACCGCCCGAGAGTGCTCCTGCTCGATGAGCCCACGCTCGGCCTCGACGTGGTCATGCAGAAGAAGGTGCGCCAGTTCATCCTGCACTACGCGCAAACCGCCAAGGCCACCGTGCTCCTGACCAGCCACAACATGGGCGACATCATGGAGCTCTGCCCCCGCGTCGTGGTCATCGACCGGGGCCGCATCCTCCACGACGGGGCCCTGCGCTCGGTCGTCGAGCGCTTCGCGCCGCACAAGCTCATCCGCGCCGACTTCCAGCAGCCGGTCTCGGCCCGGGAGCTCGAAACCGTGGGCCGGATCTTGGAGAGCGCGGAGTATTCCGCGGTCTTCGAGGTCCCGCGCGCGGAGGTCTCCAAACGCGCGGCGGATCTGCTCGGCCGCTTCGCGGTCTCGGACCTGACCATCGAGGACACGCCGGCGGAAGAGGTGATACGGAGGCTCTTTCAGGAAAAGAAGCAAGGAAGTTCCCAATGACAACACCAAACCCCCGAAACGGGCGGCCCCCCGCGGGGGGACCGCCGACTAGGGGGGCCTGGCGAAAGTACGCTCACGCGTATTCGTTGAGCCTGCAGAACGTGCTCCAACTGCGCTCCTCGCTGCTCATGGACAGGATCGGCGGCTTGGCGCTCATCACCACGCTCTATTTCTTCTGGTCCGCGCTCTTGGGGAGCTCCGAGCGCTTCCTGGGCTACGACCGCGCCCAGATGCTCAGCTATGTGCTGGCCATGAACGTGCTCCGCTCCTTCGTGTTCACCGGGCGCGGCTGGGAGATCGTGCGCGAGATATCGAGCGGCCGCATCTCCGGGGCGCTGGTGCGGCCCATCGACTACCAGGGCTACTGCCTGTCCCTGGACCTGGGGGCCAAGAGCGTCCATGTCTCGGCCGCCATCCTGGAGGTCGCTTTCCTGGTCTGGGTGTTCTCCGCGCCGGTATACCTTCCCGCCCGTGCCGAGACCTGGTTCCTCTTCGCCGCGGCCACGGCGCTCTCCTCACTCGTCTTCTTCCTGCTCGAGTTCATGGTGGCTTCCCTCGCCTTCTGGACCTCGGAATCCGCCGGCCCTCTCTTCTGCTTCGAGCTCTTCGTGCAGTTCGCGGCCGGAGCCTTCTTCCCGCTCGACGTGCTCCCCCAAGGCCTGCAGACCGCGCTCAAGCTCACCCCTTTCCCCACGCTGTTGTTTTTGCCGCTTCAGATATACCTCGAGCGCATCCCCCTCGCGCAAGCCCTCCAGGTCCTGCTCCTCCAGGGCTTCTGGTGCGTTCTATTGCTCCTCCTCTCCTCGAAACTCTGGCGCCTGGGCCTGGACAACTACGCCGCGGAGGGCGGCTGATGCGCCTTTTCCATATCTGGCTGCGCATGGCGGCCATGAGCCTTCAGGCCCAGCTCTCCCACAAACTCGGCTCGCTGGGCTTCCTCGTCGGCAAGCTCATCCGCCTGCTCTTCTTCTTCGCCTATCTGCTGGCCATCTTCCGCCACACCGACAAGGTCGCGGGCTATTCCCTCCTGGAGATATCCCTTTTCTTCCTCACCTTCAACCTCGTCGACATCACGGCCCAGGTTTTCCTGCGCGGAGTCTACGCGGCCCGCCACCTCGTCACCGAAGGCGACCTGGACACCTACCTCATACAGCCCTGCCCGCCCCTGCTGCGGATGATCGGGCTCTCCGTGGACTTCCTGGACATCGTGACGCTCCTGCCCGTGCTAGCCCTGCTCGGCCTGACCTGGGACCGGCTGCCGCAGAGCATCACGGCCCTGCATTGCCTGGCCTACCTCCTCCTGGTCCTCAACGGCATCGCCATCGCCTTCGCGATACACGTCTTCGTCGCGTCCCTGGCCGTGCGCACGCAGGAACTCGAAAACACCATCTGGGTCTACCGCGACATGATGTTCCTGGGAAAACTGCCCGTGGACATCTACGCCGGGCCCCTGCGCTGGGCCCTCACCTTTCTCA
Organism: uncultured Elusimicrobia bacterium; assembly: GCA_964455765.1. Classification (GTDB taxonomy): domain Bacteria; phylum Elusimicrobiota; class Elusimicrobia; order UBA1565; family UBA1565; genus CAYHRV01. Next base: position 3,314 of record CAYWAR010000071.1, on the reverse strand, counting down.
TCCCCATCGCGGTCATGACCTCGTTTCCCACCAAAGCCCTGTTGGGGACGCTGGAGTTCCGGTGGATGGCCTTTGCGGTGGTCTTGGCCGCGGTCCTGCTGGGGCTCAGCTCTTTGGCCTGGCGGTCGGCATTGAAACACTACACGTCGGTATCCTCCTAAAACGCCGCCAGCGGCATAAAGGAAGAAACCAATAAACGAGACATGGGTCTTTCGACCCATGTCGTGCATGGGCCTTTTTCACTGGAAATCCGGGGGGAGCGGGGCCATCCTATTCTTAAGGATAGCCCGGCTCGATCGCGGGCTAGAAGAACGATGGGGAATCCGATCCAATCGAACGGCGATTTCACCCTTCCGGGACTGGGGGCGCCCCTGGTCTATCTCTCCGCCCATTTCGTCCGCGCCAAGGAGTACCTGGAGGCCATCCTCGCCTCCACCTCCGATGCCATTTGGACCACGGACACGCAGGGACGGATCATCTACTTCAGCCCGGGCGCGGAGCGCATGCTCGGTAAATCGGCGGCCGAAGCCGCGGGCACGCCGGTCTGGACTTTCTACGAGGGCGGACGGGGCGAGGCCGGGAAGATCATGCGCCGGCTCCTGGCCCAGGGGAACCTTTCCGATTACGAGATGGTCGTCCTCGGCCCCGAGAAGCGGCGCATCCATGTCAGCATGTCGGCGTCCCTGCTCAAGGACAGGCACGGGACCATCATCGGGATGCTCGGCATCTCCAAGGACATCAGCCGGCGCGTGGAGCTGGAGGGAAGGCTCCGGGAGCTCTCCATCACCGACGAGCTGACCGGGCTCTTCAACCACCGCCACTTCCACGAGCGGGGGGCCCAAGAGGTCCAGAGGTCCCGGCGCCAGGACCATACGCTGAGCCTCCTGCTCATCGACATCGACCGCTTCAAGAAGGCCAACGACCGCTGGGGCCACAAGGCCGGAGACCGCATCCTGCGCGAGCTGGGAGACATCCTCTCCTCCTGCATCCGCAAGCACGTGGACTCGGCCTACCGTTACGGAGGCGACGAGTTCGTCGTCCTCCTGCCGGGGCTCGGCGAGTTCACGGCCAAGCGCGTGGCGCGCCGCATCCAGCAGGTCTTCGGCAAGAAGTCCTTCTCCGGCGAGATCGGCCTGAGCATCGGCGCCTCGGAACTGCGGGGAGGAGAGACGCTCATGGACCTCTTCGCCCGGGCCGACGCCCTGATGTACAAGGCCAAGCGCTCCGCCCATTGACTTGCCGCGGCCCGGACGCCATACTATACAGACATGAGTAGAGACGATAAATTCGCCCTGGGCGTCCTGCTCCTTCTGGCCCTCTCCATACCCTTCTTCCTCCTGCACCGCTGGAGCCAACGGGAATACACCTACTCCGCCGTCGGGGCCAAACCCCTCGACAGCGCCAAGTCCATCCTGGTCAATCCGGTTCCCGGCGCCGAGGCCTCCCGGGGCCAAGCCTCCCCCCCCTCGCGCCTCCCCTCCCTCACCCTGCCCGACGCCCCACCCGGCGCGCCGGCCCAGAGCGCGTCGGACTCCGCCCCTTCCGCGGCCGTCGAAGAGCCCCCCGCGTCGCCGGAAGACGCCGCGTATGGCTCCCCCGTCTCCGGGGCGCCTCGCCCCTCCCTCGCCATGTCGCGCTCCGGACTCCCGGACCCGGGAGGCGGAGGAGGCGCTGCGGCCGGGGGCGGCGAGGAACAACAGGCATCCTCCGAGGGGAAGAGAGCCCTCCGCTCCGCGGGGGGACACCTGACCGCTTCCGCGGGGAAGGCAGGGTCGGATGGGCGCGGAGGAGTCAAAGGGGCGCACTCCGAGGGCGGCAAGGGGGCGGGCTCCCTTCCCAACGACTCCAGAGGGCGGCTCGCCTGGGGCTCCAACGAGAACGACGCCTCGACCTTCGGCGGCGGCCCCTCCGCGAACGGAGCCTCCGGCTCGGGCAAGAAGGGACCCTCGAGCGAGCCCCCCGCGATCTCCCCGGCGGAGATGAAATCCATGATGGATACCCTCAGCAAGGGCTCCAAACTGGCCGACAAGCAGATGGCCATGATCAGGGACCTGCGCGCCTCCGAGGACAAGCAGTTCGAGAAGATCATGGATACGGCGGTCAAGAACCCGCCTAAAAAGCCGCCTCCGGATTCCCCGGCCACGATGAAGCGGGGCACGGTGTGGCCGGTGGGCGGACGCATCTCCCAGAACTTCGGCGGAGTCAGTTGGGCGGCGTACGCGGGCAAGACCTGGAACGGCACCTACTACCCCCATTTCCACAATGGGCTGGACATCGCCGCCCCCCTCGGGACGCCGATCAAGGCTTACGACGGAGGACAGGTGAATTTCGTCGGCATGTCCAACGGCTATGGGATGAACGTGGTGCTCTCGCACCCCGGGGGGCTCTCCTCGCGCTACGGCCACATGCTGGCCGGCAACAACGCCCCTCCGGTCAAGAACGGGCAATACATCGACGCAGGGCAGACCATCGGCTTTATCGGCATGACCGGATTTACGACCGGCCCGCATCTGCACTTCATCGTCCGCGACGCGAAGGACTACCTGAGCCCTCTCAGCGTCCTCCCCAAGGGGAAATAGCGGCGTGGGGACGCTCATTCTGGTGCGCCACGGACAGTCTCAGTGGAATCTCGAGAACCGCTTCACCGGGTGGGTGGACGTCCCCATCACCCCGCTCGGCCAAGAGGAGGCCCATCGCGCGGCCAAGTCCCTCTCGGGGACGCGCTTCGACCTCGCCTTCACCTCCAAGCTCCTCAGGGCCAGGCAGACTCTCGACATCATCCTCCAGGACAACGGCCAGGCGGGGATCCCGGTCTTCGAGGACCAAGCCATCAACGAGCGGCACTACGGCGACCTGCAGGGGCTGAACAAGGCGGAGACCGCCAAGAAGTTCGGCGACAAGCAGGTCCACATCTGGCGCCGCTCCTACGACGTCGCCCCGCCGGGAGGCGAGAGCCTCAAAGACACCGCGGCCCGGGCCCTTCCCTATTTCCGCTCGAGGATATTGCCCCAGGCGCTCTCGGGGAAGACGGTGCTCGTCGCCGCGCACGGCAACAGCCTCCGGGCCATCATCATGGAGCTCGACGGGCTGACCCAAGAGCAGGTCATGGAGCTCAACATCGGAACCTGCGAGCCCATCCTCTACGAATTGGATCCATCCGGAAAAGTGCTTGCCAAAAGGTCGTTGCCATAGAAGCGATCCCCTGGGATTTTGCACTGCAAAATACCAGGGGTCGCGACATCATCGCACTATTGCGAGTTTCTTGACGACCTTGGCCGACTGGCTCTCCGAGCCGCCCTTGACCTTGACCATGA
>CAYWAR010000070.1:0-9565 GCA_964455765.1 uncultured Elusimicrobia bacterium | reverse complement strand
CGCGATAAATTCCGGTGGAATTTATCGCGAAGTCGGGATAAGCCGCCTACCTGAACGACGGCAGGTTATCGGACAATTGCGCGAGGGTCTTGCCGGCGGCGTCCCTCTTCGAGAGCGCCGGCTCCTTGAACGGCCAAGCGATGCCCAGGGCGGGGTCGTTCCAGAGCAGGCTGAATTCGGTGGCCGGGTCGTAGAAGGTCGTGACCTTGTATTCCATGTGCGCGCGCTCGCTGAGCACGCAGTAGCCGTGGGCGAAGTCCGGCGGGACCCAGAGCTGGCGAAAATTCTCGCCGGAGAGTTCCACGGAGATCCAGCGCCCGAAAGTCGGCGACCCCTTGCGGATGTCCACGACCACGTCGAAGATGGCCCCCTCCACCACGCGCACGAGCTTGCCCTGCGGGTCCTTGCGCTGGGCATGGAGTCCGCGGAGCACTCCCTTGGCGGACAACGCGTGGTTGTCCTGCACGAACCGCTGCGCCAGCCCCCCGGCGTCGTATTTGCACTGGTTGTAGGTCTCCAGGAAGAACCCGCGCGCGTCTCCGATGACGTCCGGTTCGATGAGAAGCACGCCGGGCAGGTCGGTGGGGAGGAACTTCGGCATGGCTAGGGAAGATGGGGCTCGGAAAGGAGGCGCAGGAGGTATTTCCCGTACTCGTTGTTCTTCATGGGCTCGGCCAAGCGCTTGAGCTCCGTTCGCCCGATGCTCCCCTGGCGGAAAGCGATCTCCTCGAGACAGGCCACCTTGAGGGCCTGGCGCTCCTCGATGACCTGGATGAAGGTCGAGGCCTGCAGGAGGGATTCGTGCGTCCCGGTGTCGAGCCAGGCGATCCCCCGCCCGAGTTTCTCGACCTTGAGCCTTCCCCGGCGCAGGTAGGCGCGATTGACGTCCGTGATCTCGAGCTCGCCCCGCGCCGAGGGTTTGAGGCCCCGGGCGATGTCGAGCACCTCGTTGTCGTAGAAGTAAAGCCCGGTGATCGCGTAGGAGGAGCGGGGCTTGGAGGGTTTCTCCTCCAGGCTCACCGCCCGCCCCTTGGCGTCGAATTCGACGACTCCGTAGCGCTCCGGATCGCGGACTTGGTAGCCGAACACCGTGGCCCCGCGCGTACGCGACGCCGCGGCCTTGAGCGTGCGCGGGAGGCCGTGGCCGTAGAAGATGTTGTCCCCCAGGACCAGGGCCACCCGGTCCTTGCCCACGAAATCGCGTCCGATGAGGAAGGCCTGGGCCAGGCCCTTGGGCTCGGGCTGGGCCGCGTAGCGGATGCGGATGCCCAGCCAGGACCCGTCCCCCAGCAGGCGGCGGAAGGACTCCTGCTCATGCGGGGTGGTGATGACCAGGATGTCCCGGATGCCGGCGAGCATCAAGGTCGAAAGCGGATAGTAGACCATCGGCTTGTCGTAGATGGGGACGAGCTGCTTGCTCACCGCCCGCGTGACGGGGAAGAGCCTTGTGCCCGTGCCGCCGGCCAGGATGATGCCTTTCATCCCCATCAGACCGTATGCCCTTGCCTGAGCAGGTCGCTCAGGCGCTTGGCCGGCTGGAACATCTCCAGGGGCATCTCCACGAATACCGTGTGCCAGCGGGACATGGAGCCGTTCCAGAGCCCGGGGTGTTCGACCACCTTGACCTTCTTGCCCTCCCAGGACTTCTCCGCGAGGAACACCGCGTCCTTGTCCACGAAACGCTCGAGGCGGAAGGGCTCGTCAAGATAATCGCGCAGGCCGCAGACCATGTCCACGGGGTTGAAATGGGTGGAGGCGGCGAAGACCTTCCCCTGCTCCTCGGAGGACGGGTCCACCTGGGCACGCTCGACGATCTGCAGCGAGAGCCCCTCCTTCTCCCGCACCCAGAAAGGGCCTCCCCCGGGCTCTCCCGCGCTGGGAACCACGCCGCAGACGCGGATGGGCCTGTCGAGACGGTCGATGAGCCAGGACCGCCGGTCCTCGCGGGTGAACGCATCCCACCCCCCGGGAGGGACGACGCCCAGGCGCTCCCGGCCGAAGCGCAGGGCCTCGTCGAGGGCCGTCTCGTCCGCCGCCTTGGAGTAGACCCGGGGCAGGTACGCGTAGAGTTCGTCCTGCAGTTCGATGACCATGCCGGCCATGGCCAGGTCATGGCGGCAGCGCGCGGGCTTCAAACGGTCCGGAACCGCGTTGTCCACGTTGCGGATGAATACGATGTCGGCGTGCAGGCGCTGGAGGTTGTGCAGGAGCGCGCCGTGCCCTCCCGCCCAGAAAAGGAGCTTCCCTTCCGGGGAGCGGTAGGGCTCGTTGTCGAGCCCCATGGCCAGCGTGTCCGTCCCCTTGCCCTGGACGGAGAAGGAGACGGCGAACTTGACTCCGAGCTTGGGCTCGAGCTTGGGCAGCAGGGCGGCCAGATGCTGGTCGAAGCGCGTCTTATGCTCGGCCGAGATGGTGAAATGGAGCCGGCAGGCCCCGTTCTTGTCCCTGAGCTGGGCCGCGCCCTCGAGCAAGTGCTCCTCGAAGGCGGTGCGCCCGCCCTCGGCGTACTCATGGAAGGGCAGCAGGGCCTTGGGGGAGTCGCTCAACTGCGTGGCCGCCCCTCCGGTGAGAGCCTGCGCGAGCTCCTTAGCGCGGCCTTCCTTCAGCATGCGGTCCAGCTCGAGGCCCGACTTATGCAGGTCCGCCTTGAAGGACTTGTAGAAAGCGAAGTTCTTGAACCCTTCGAGGCAGGCCTTGACCTCCGCTTCCTCCCCGGGCTCGAGCTCCGAGCCCTCGCAGAGCGAGTGGAAGGCGTGGAACATCCGGCTGGCGCGCCCGGAGGCCGGGATGAAGCGCATCATCCGGCCCAGCAGGCGCGTGCGCTCCGCCCGCACGGCCAGGCGCTCGAGCGCGGGCGCGTCCAGGGATAGGATGCCGTCCCCCAGGGCGCAGGGCCGATCCAGCGTCAAGAAGGGGGGCGGATCGGTCAGGAGGGCGGCCTGGCGGAGGACCTCCTCGGTCTTGATGCCGTGCGAATGGACCTGCTCCAAGTCCCTCTCGGTGATCATCGCGCGGCGATAGTGTAACTTATTTTGCCGGACGCTCCAAAATTGCTAGATTTGCGGCCGGGGCGCGGTAGCTCAGTGGTAGAGCACCGGTCTGAAAAACCGGGTGTCGCTAGTTCGATCCTAGCCCGCGCCACATCTTGACGCGCAAGCTCGACGATTCAGTTTGAATCGTCGAGCTTGCGTACTTTCCAGCGGAGCTTGAGGCCGCAGCGGAACGGCCGATGGGAAATGATAGAATCAGAAACTCGCATGGATATGATTCTGTGGCTGGCGTTTTGGCTTGGCGCAATCATGGCCGGGATTGGGACCTTTCTTGCATGGAGGAAACTGACGCGATGGGAACCTGTAGTTGAACTGCATGCGGGAGCCACCGCCTTCCAATCTGAATTGCACGAGGGAATTGCCAATTGGAGAGATAATATCATCTTACCCATAATCGGGTATTTGTTTGCCGCCTTGCCGTTCCTCGCATTTCTTGGATTATGCTTCCTTTGGCACAAATCGTCCGGGAACTGCAACATCTTCGAAAAACACGTTGAACCGGAATGTACTGAGGCGATATCGCCCCTTGGTTCCTGGCTGTTCCCCAAGACGGTCACAATCATGGGCGATGGAATGATCAGCATTGAACGCCGGAGCCTGCTTTCCAAGACCACCCGAATCATATTCCCACAAGCTGTCCGCTCGGTTACGGCGCATGAGGGAATGGTTTACGATTCCATTATTCTTGATCTCGGATTGTTCCGTAAGGAGAAGTTCCTATTTCGTAAATCTTGCGGTGGATGCACGGCATTCGTCACGGATTTAAAATACGATTACTCCAGGTCTAGCGGGCGGGCTCCGCAATAATATTGCGTCATTTTCGAGACCACCTGAGGGGTATTGACGCAGACCTGTCGCGCCTGTAGACTATCCATGCGGTCATCCATGGGCCCCCGGAACCACGGGGTATCGAAAATGCAGATAATCTCCCGCAAGGTACGGATTCCGGTATTCTTATCGAAAGAGAGGAAGTCCTATGTGGCCTACTCTCCCGCCCTCGATCTTTCCTCCTGCGGGCGGACGCTGGCCCAGGCTCAGAAGCGGTTCAGCGGCGCCGTCGGCCTGTTCCTCGACGAGCTGGAGGCGATGGGGACTCTCGACCAGGTTCTGACCGAACTTGGATGGCAGAAGCAGGAACACCCGCGAAAGGAATGGATTCCCCCCCATCTGCTCAAGCACACTCAGATGGAAGTCACCATCCCGGTCCACGCCTGAAGCGTGCCAAGGCTCACCCCCCAGCCAGCGCGGAAACTGATCCGCGTTTTCGAATGGTTCGGCTTTGAAGTCTCCAAACGCCGGCCCGGAGACCATATCGCCATGAGAAAATCAGGCTGCCTGCGTCCCCTCATCATCCCGGATGACAACGAGGTTCCCGTCTTCATCATCCTGAATAATCTACGGAGCGCGCGCATCAGCCGGGAGGAATACCTGGCGAAGCTGGCCGACATCTGACATCACGCGCACGCTCGACGATTCAGTTTGAATCGTCGAGCGTGCGTACTTTCCAGCGGAGCTTGAGGCCGCGGCGGCGCATCTCGTCGAGGAAGGGGCCCGGGGGCACGGCGGTCTCCACGGGGTAGGCGCCGGGCTTGGCGATGAAGCCGGAGGCCAGCATCTGCGCCGTGATCGAGGCCGGGAAGCCCGTGGTGCGCATCATGGCCGTCATCTTCTCTTTCTCGTCGTAGCGGTCCATGCCGTCATAGACCGCCTCCGCCCGGCGTCCGTCCTTCCTGCCTCGCGCGGTGACGCGGATGACCACGAAATCCTTCTCCCCGGGATGATGGAAGGCCTCCCGGAAAAGGCGGGCGCTCAGGGTCCGGGGAGCGACCTTCGCCCCGCCCAGGTCCATGGGAGCGGTGCGGAAGAACCCCATGGCCCTCATGGCGTTGATGACCGCGATGTGCCCGGGATAGCGGATGAGCTTGTTGTCCATGGAGCGCACCTTGCCCTGGTAAGTCCAGGCCATGGTCGAAAGGCCGCCCGAAGCGTGGGCGGCCTCCATGCGGCCCAACCCCGGGAGGGATATCTCCTCCACTTCGGACAATCCGGGCACCTTCACCCGCCGCCCCCCCCGCAGGGCCGTGGCGTCCTCCACGTACTCGTTGATGAGGCCGTGCTCGGAGAAGGTGAGCAGGTAGTCCATGGGAGGCGCGGGATCCTGGGGGAGGCCGCCGTCGCGTATGAGCACTTCGGAGACCTCGTCGAGGCGGCCCATGGCCTCCACCGCGATGGTGTTCGTCATGCCCGGCCCGAGGCCCGCGTCGGGGATCAGCGTCACGCCGGCGGCCTTGGCCTTGGAGGACAGGGCGAGCTCCTGGAGCACGATGTCCGTGTTGCCTCCCAGGTCCACGTGGTGGACTTTCGCGTCCACCGCGGCCTTGGCCAGCCCGAGGTTGAAATAGTAGGGGACCGCGCTGACCTGGACGTCGCGCCCCTTGGCCAGGGCCCGGACCCTACGGAGGTCCGAGGCGTCGGCCCGGACCGTCCTGAGACGCCGGGATTTTAGGCGGCGGCGGGCGGCGTCCAGCCCGGCCGCGGAGCTGTCGGCCAGCAGGACCTCCTCGGTCCCGGGACTGCGCAGGAGGTCGAAGGCGCACGCCGTGCCCTGCATCCCGCTCCCGACGATGAGGTATTTATATCCCATGACCCGCTCCGGGAGGGAAGATAACAAATGCCGGGCCTGCGCACCAACCCCCCTTGCGCGGAGGTGTGCGCCATGTTAAGTTAATAGGGATGAAAACAGCGCTGCTGCTCCTGGCGGGAGTCCTCTGCGCCCTCTCCTCTTCCCCCTCCGGGGCCAGGCCCCTGGTCCGCATCGACGACAAGGAGGAGGCCGCCGACGACGCGGACTGGGTCCAGGGGGAGCTCGACGAACTCCAGAAACGCATCGAAAAAGGCGAGATCCCCCCCATCGAGTTCGAGACGGGCTCGGCGGAGCTCAAACCCTCCTCCCTGGAAGCCCTGCGCTTGATCGCGGATCTCCTCAAGCGGCGGCGGTCCATGCGCCTGCGGGTCGTCGGGCACACCGACAATGTGGGCGGGAAGGAGTATAACTATTGGCTCTCGCAGAAGCGGGCCGAGTCGGTCAAGGGCGCGCTCATCGAGTTGGGCATCCTGGGCGAGCACATCCGGGCCAAGGGATACGGGCTGGAGAAGCCGGTCGCTTCCAACGACACTCCCGAGGGACGCTCGAAGAACCGCCGCGTCGAGTTCATCGTCGTCCAGCGTACCTGGGGGAGCGTCTACTGATGAGGCGCTGGCCGGCGCTCACGCTGGTCTCGCTGGCGGCCTGCGCGGGCCCCGGGCCTCTCCCCCCCGCCGCGCCCGTCGCGCTGCGAGCCCCCGCGCAGTCCCCGGAACCCGCCTCGCCCTGCGTCAACCTGGCGTATGGCTTCCATTGCGCGCCGCCTCCCGGCTTCATGATCACCCAGGAAGGCGCCGGTCCCGGCACCGTGTTGAGCATGATGCGCCGCTCCCTCGGCGGGCAGGAAGGGCCGGGCCTGCGCCTGCGCGTCTACCCCCTCCAGGGACAGAATCTGAAGCGTTTCACCGAGAAACGGGTCATCGGCTCGCTCCAGAAGGCCCAGGGGGTATCCGGCCTCAAGTCGAAGGCGGCCAAGATCGGCCATCGCGAGGGGATCGAGGTCTCCCTCGAACGCGGCTACGCCGGCGGCGACCAGTCCTGGCGCATCTTCTGCTTCCGCCATTCCAACGAAGCCTACCTCGTCGAATACACCCTCCCCCTGGGGAGGGTTCCCCCGGCCGGCGATCCCCTGGCTCAATTCATCGAGTCCCTGAGCTTCGAGGAATAGACGGCCGCCGCCCCCTGCGGGAGAGGAGCGCGCCCGCCCTCCGAGGACGGCGGCCCCTTGGCCGCCGGGGGGCGGCGACGCTCACCTGCGCGGGCCGGGACGCCTCTTGGGTCTCTGCTTGGGCTTGCCCCGGTCCTGCAGGAGTATCTGGTGGAGGAAGGACCGGATGTCTTCTTCGGTATAGAGCCGTATCGAGGAGCCGAGGTAGCGCTGGCCGCGGAATACCAGGAGCGCGGAAGCGCCTTCGACCTTATACTTGCGGCGGAGGTCCTCCTCGCGGTCGTAATGCGCCTGGAGGAACACCGGGACGGGCTTGGGTTCCTCCTGGGCGAGCCGTTCCAGGGAGAGTTCCTGCCTCGGGCACACCGAACAGCTCGGGGAGCGGAATTGGAGCACGATGACGCGGTCCTTCTCCGCCCACGACGCGAAGACGGAGGGGCTATAGGACTCCAGCGCGGAGCAAGGACGGGCTCCGGCGCCGAGGAGGAGGACGAGCGCCGCGGCGGGATTCATGTTCGTGATTGTATCCGAAAGGCTCTATCCGGTACAATAGCGGCCATGAAGAGAACGACCTTCCTGCTCCTCGCCGCGGGTCTGCTGGGCGCCGCGGCCTGGCTGGCGGCGGACACGCTCAAAGAGGGAGCCGAATTTCGGCGGAAATCCTCTTTCGATTGGAAGCCCGCGACCCATCTGCCCCCGGGCGCGGAGTACCACCTGGTCCGGGAGGACCCCAGGACCCACGGCATCCAGGCCGTGGTGCGTTTTCCCTCCGGCTACGCCGTGCCCGAGCACTCCCATGAGACCGATGAAACGATCGTCATCCTCTCGGGCAAGCTCCGGGTCAAGTCCGGCGTGATGGAGGAGACCCTGGACTCGGGGTCCTACGCCGTGTTCCCGGCCGGGACGCGCCATTCGATGAGCGTCCCGGGCTGGGGGAAAGTCCTCTTCCTGGCCGCGACCGACGGCCCCTACGACCTGAAGGCCTCTACTTCTCGATAGACGCGGTCTTGATGTAGTCGAGCTTCGGGAAATCCTTCTTCAGATAGGCGTTGCCCTCGCTCTGGGCGCGTCCCTGGTCCGGACCCGCGCCGCGCGGAGCGCCCTCCCCGTACCCTTGGTAGAGGTCGTCGACGACCTCCATCCCCTCGAGCACCTTGCCGAAGGGGGTGAACCCCATGGAATCGAGCCTCGAGTTGTCGCCGTAGTTGATGAAGAGCTGTGTCGTGCGCGTGTTGGGGCCGGCCATGGCGAAGGAGAGCATCCCCCGGGAGTTGGGCTTCCCCGCGGCCGGATCGTCCTGGATCCTGACCTCGCGCCACTTGGCGTTCACCTCCGGGGAGCCGTTGATGCCGAATTGGACCATGAAGCCGGAGATGGCCCGGAAGAACGCGGCGTCGTCGTAATAGCCGGCCTTCACCGCATTGAAGAAGCGGTCCGCGCCCAGCGGGGACCACGCGCGGGTGACGGCGACGGTGAAATCCCCCTTAGTGGTCTTGAAACGGACCTTGAACTCGTCCGGAGCCTTCTCCGTCGCCTTCTCGGGAGCCAACAGCGCCATGCGGTCACCTCGGGTCGCGGCCGGCTTGGCCTCCTTCTTCTTCTTGGAGGAGTCCGCCGCGTGGGATGTCGCGGCGAGGACGGAGCCGCAGGACAGAGCGAGCGAAAGCGTCAGTATCGTTTTCTTCATGCGCCGAGTTTATCGCGTTTCATGGCCGCGCGTCAAGAACTCCGTCTGGGTTTGGCGCCCCATTTCTTCGGGCCGCCCGGACCGCCGGGAGTCCATTTCTTCTTGAAACCGGCTCCCTTGCGCTTGTCGCCGCCGGGTCCGGACTTCGGACCCCACGGCTTTTTCGGGCCGCTCCCGAAAGGAGGGCGTTTTTCCCAGGGCTTCTTCGGGCCCCCGGCGCCCGGCGGACCCCATTTCTTTTTTCCCGCGAACCCTTGTCCTTTCGCGGGTCCGAAGCCGGGCTTCCTGTCCCATTCCTTCTTCGGTCCGCCGCCGAAAGCGGGGCGTTTCTCCCAGGACTTCTTGGGGCCGCCGAAGGGGGGCCGCTTCTCCCAAGGCTTCTTTCCGGCGAAACCCGGCTTGCGCGCCGCCTCCTCTCGCCTAGGAAAACCGCCGCCCGGGCCTCCCTGGGCTTGGCGCCGGTCCTTGCCGGAGCGTCTTTCCACGAAACCGGGCTTGCTTGAGGGCCCGCCCGGGCCTTTTTCGCGAGGCCGGGCTTCGGCCACGAATATCGCCCGGGCGCCCAGGGTCATGCCGTTGAGCTTCGCGATCGCGGCGGCCGCCTCCGCCTCGGCGGACATCTCGACAAAAGCGATGCCCCTGGAACGCCCGGTCTCCCGGTCCACGAGGATCTTCACGCTCATCACCCGCCCGTGGGGCCGGAACAGGGCCGAAAGCTCTTCCTGGGTGGTCTCGTAGGGAAAATTGCCGACGAAAAGATTGTTATTCATAAAAAACACCCGCCCCCCGGCACGCGCGCGTCTCCCCGCGGGGGAGATGCGCGTGCAGATTCTACCCTATTTATCCCTCCGGCGAACGCAGACTGCTATAATCACTCCCCACATGTCCCAGACCCGCCAAAAGCCCGACGCCCCCTGCGCGAAGGGAGCACGACCGCGCTCCGAGGACGACGGCCCCTTGGCCGACGCCCCCTGCGCGAAGGGAGCACGACCGCGCTCCGAGGACGACGGCCCCTT
>CAYWAR010000069.1:0-9578 GCA_964455765.1 uncultured Elusimicrobia bacterium | reverse complement strand
CCGGCCGGGATCGACATGGGCCAGTCCCGGCGTGATGTTCAAGAGATCGTAGCGGTCCGGGTCCTGGAGGTCCACGGCGCGAGTCCGGCGGTAGCCGATGACCAGGTCCAGAAAGCCGTCCCCGTCGAAATCCAGGGCGTTGGAGGCCGGAGCCTGTCCGCAGTCCAGGCGCGAGGAGGCGGTGACATCGGTGAAGCGCCCCTTGCGGTTGCGCAGGACGCGCGGACAGCCGAAGGTGGTCAGCACCAGGTCCTTCCAGCCGTCGTTGTCGAAGTCGAAGAAGAGCGCCCGCATCGCCCCGGTCTCTTGGTTGATGTCCGCGAGCCCGGCGGCCGGCGCCGCGTCCGAGAAAGTCCCATCGCCGTTGTTGCGGAAAAGGCGGCTCTTGGCGCCGCGAGCGGAGTCATGGAAGAATACATCGGGACGGCCGTCGTTGTCGAAATCCACGACCGCGACCCCGGCGCCTACGACCGAAAGCTGGGGCTGGAGATGGGCCAGGGAGGGATGCACTCGCAGAGGCTGGTGGGTATGGCTCAGCCCGGCCTCGATGCTCGCCTCCCGCAGGCGTATGCGCGGGGTCTCCGGCCCGCGGCAGGAGAGGGTTAGAAGCAGCAAGACCGGCCATGCCGCGAGCCCCGCGGCCGCAACGGCACGCCTCATCCCTTCAAGGCGTCGCGCAGCGCACCGCAGACGCGCCGGACCTCCCCCTCCGTAAGGGAGGTCCCGGAGGGCAGGAGCAGACCGCGGCGGGAGAGCCGCCCGGTCACGGGGAAACCCTTCCTTGTCGTGAGGCCCAGCCTGCGCAGGACCGGCTGTTCATGCAGGCCCAGGAAGAATGGCCGGGTCTCGATGCCTTCGGCCGCGAGCCTTCGCGCGACCTTCTCCGCGGGAGCATCGAGCACCGCCCCGATCATCCAGAACGAGGAACGCGCCCAGGGCCTCTCCTCCAGAAGGCGGACTCCGCGCGCTCCCTCCAGGGCGCGGCGATAGAGGCCGTGGACCCTCCTCTTTTGCGCGAGCGCGCCGCGCAGGGACCCGAGCTGGGCCAGACCCAGGGCTCCCTGAAGCTCGCTCATGCGGAAGTTGAACCCGAGCTCCTCGTGGCGGAACTTGGATTTCCCGCCGAAAGCCAGGTTGCGCAGGCTCCGCGCGCGGGCGGCGAGGGCCGGGTCGTCGGTGAGGAGCATGCCCCCTTCGCCGGTCGCGATGAGCTTGTTGGCGTAGAAGCTGAAGCAGCTGGCCTCGCCGAAGGATCCGCAGGGCTTCCCCTTATAGCGGGCCCCGTGCGCCTCGGCCGCGTCCTCTATGAGCGTGAGCCTCCTGCGGCGGGCGAGGTCGAGCAAGGGGTCCATGTCGCAGGGGTGCCCGTAGATGTGGACCGCCATGAGCGCCCGTGACCGGCGCGTGAGGCTCGCCTCGACCTTGGAGGCATCCATCGTCCCGGTGAAGGGATCGGCGTCCACGAACACCGGCACGGCTCCGGCCCGGAGCACGGCCAAGGCGCAGGAGATGATGGTGAAGGAGGGAAGGATGACCTCGCAACCGGGCTCGAGGTCCAGACACGCGAGGGCCAGTTCCAGGGCGGCGGTGCCGGAGCTGAGCGCCACGCCGTGGCGCCGCCCGCAGAAGGCGGCCCAGCGCTCTTCAAAGCCCATCACGCGCTCCCCCGCGGAGATCCGCCCGGCTTCCAGGGCGCGCAGCACCTCGGCGCGCTCCCGGGGCCCCAAGCGAGGCTCGCAGACCGGGATGCGCTTCATGCCCGCGACTCCCGGACGGCCGCGCCCAACTCGGAGAGCATGACCTTGAAATACTGCTCCCACGAGTAGCGCTCCAAGACCGCTCGCGCCCGGGCGTCGAAAGGAGCGCCGGGCGCATCGAGCGCCGCCTCCAACGCCGCGGCGGCGGCCGCGGGTTCGGGGGCCGCGGGGAATACCCTGCCCAGGCTCATGAGGTCGGACTCCGCCTCCATTTCCTCGGACCATACGACTTTCCGGCCCAGGGCCAGGGCCTCGTAGGGCGCGATGTCGAAGTCGGCTAGGTCCATGTGGATGAACGCGTCGCAGCAGGCGTAGAGGTCCCACAACTCCGCTTCCGGGACATAGTCTAGGAAATATACGCTCGGGGCGACCCCCAGTTCGTCCGCGAGGGACCGCAAGGAGCCTTCCGGCACGCGGAAATCGTCGCAGGGCCAGCTCTTCCCTCCGACCAGGAGCACCGCGTCCTTCACGCGCTCCGTGAGGAGCGCGAAGGCGCGCAAGGCGAGGTCCATCCTCTTGTGTCCCGCATGGCGGCTCAAGGTCAGGACGACTTTCTTTCCTTCCAGCCCCAGGCGCCCGCGGGGATCGGAGCCGGTCCGATGGGAGAATATCGTTTCGGGATAGGCGCCTCGCAGGGGCAGGGCGTCGCGGCCGTAGAGCAGGCTCACCTCCCTTCGGTTGCGCTCGGAATGCACGAAGACCCGGCTCGCCTTGCGCATGGCTCGGAGCTTGAGCAGGGAGAAGGCCTCATTGTAAAGACGCTTGGCCGCCCCCATGGCCGGGGCCCGCAGGGGAACGGTCTGCGCGTAGCCGCGAGCCAGGCCGCGTATCTCGGCCAAGCTGTCCCGGAAAACGAGGGCGTACTTCGACCTTTCCTTCTCCGGCGGATAGGCGAAAAGCGAACCGGCCGCCTGCGCGGCATACGGAATGCCCGTGCCCAAGGTCGCCAGATACGCGTGGACCACCTGCACGAAAGTCCCCTCCGTTATAACGATGTCCGGCCGGAATTCCAAGAGCCTTCGGCGCAGCCAAGCCGCTTGTGAAAGAGCGGCTGGGATCCCTCCCTTTCCCTGAAGGAAGCGCGCGTCGCCCTTGGAGACCACGCGCGGCGAATAGCGGCCCTCGAACGCGGCCCTCGGATCATAGGGGGAGTAGGTCAGGAAGAAATTCTCGATCCCCTCGCCGGCGAAGAAGCGTTCCCCTTCCAGGGAGAGGCGCTCGCCGCCGCCGCTCTGGGCGAGTTCGGTGTAGAACCAAGCGATTCTCCGGATGGGCACGCCGGAATTGTATCGAATTCCCGGCGCGCGTGCGCGCGGTCCGGGCTTTGGACCGCTTCGGCCGCCGGCGCCGGACTGGACGGATATCCGCTCAACGCACGAGCATCAGGAGCCCGACGCCCGCGGCGCAGAGGCCGAGGATGGCCAGGGCCATGCCCGCGAACTCGAGGAGGCCTCTGAGCGGGGGACCGGCGGGACGGAAGCCCGGCTCTCCATCCTCTTGCGGCGAGGCGAAGCGCCGGGAAAGCAAGAAACCCGCCGTGAAGAGCGCCGCGCCGCCCGCCAACAGACCGAGGCCGGCGGTCACGGAGCCGAAGCCTGGGTGTTGTAGGTGCCTATCGAGAGAGCAGCCGCGTTGGAGAGGCCCTGCGCCGTGGTGAAGCCGAAGAGGTAATTGGCTCGGCTATAGAGGTCGAGGCCGAGCCCGCCGGGCAGGGCCGGGATGCGTCCGGTGCCGATCCCTTTCTGGAAGGCGGAGATGTTGGTCAGGAGACCCGCCTTATAATTGCCGCTCTTCGTCGCGTACCCGGCCCCCTTCTCGAAGGCGATGATGGCCTTCTCGAAGGCGTTGACACCTTTGAGGGCCTCCTTCATCTCGGCGGGATTGAGCAGGCGGCCGCTGATGCCGTTGCGGAGCATGTAGTCCTGGACCAGGGAGGCGCGCACCTGGAGCTGCTGGAGAGCGTGCGTAACCTCGTGCGCCGCTCCCAGGCGGGTGTTCGTGACGACGGTGGCCGGGCCGCCGCCGCTCATGCCCATGCCCAGCAGGGAACGGTCCTCGACCACCTCGATGCCGTATTTCTTCCCCACCTCCTTCAGGTTCGATAGGACGGCGCGCGCCTCCTGCTGGGAGGCCTGCTTCCCCGCGGTCTTGGCCACCGCCGTCTCCAGCTGCTTGGCCACCGTCGCGGCCGCGTCATCGGAGACCGCGGCGACGCCCTTGATCTTGGACCCGGCTTTCCCCCCCACGCTGAGGAATTTCTCCCCTTTCGCCAGGCGGGAGAACCCGGAGGCGGCCGGCAGGAAGGTCAAGGCCGAGAGCGTCGAATCCACGGCCAGGGCGCCGCCCTGCTTCCACTTCGCCCCAGCGGAGACGTCCCGGTTCTCCATGATGTACCCGAGTTTCCCGGCGCTCTCCTCCACGTCCCTGAGCCCGCTGAAGGTGAGAAGGCCCTTCATGGTCTTGGAAACGCCCTTGCGCCACCAGCGTCCGGCCGTGGACTCGTCCTTGGGCTTCTCCTTGTCCCAGCCGTCCCAGAAATTATAAGCCTCGCCGACCGTCCCCGGATTCTCGCGGACGAGCTTCTTGGCCTCCTCGAGCACCTTCTGCTGTCTGCCTTCCTGGCGCGCTTGCGCGCTCCGATGCTTCTCCCCGTACTCCTTGGCGCGCTCCGCGAAGGAGAGCGGCGAGGGGACCGCGGAGGTTTTGAGCGTCCCGGGGCCCGGGGCGGGCATGCTGTTGAGGAGCTTGAGTTCCCCCGGACTCATCCGCGCCGAGCCGCTGAAGGGTCGGACCAGGGAGGCTTGCGCCCCGTCATCGAGGAACCCGCTCTTGAGGAGCTCGGCGATGGCTTGCGCCTTCGCCGCCGCCGCGGCGCGCCTTTCGGGAGGAAGATTGCGCACGGCGAGGATCTTCTCGATCCGAGCCTTCTCTTTTTCCAGGGCTGCTTTATCCGGACCGATGTCCCCCTCCTGTCCCGGCTCCTTTTTCTTCAAGTAGAGTTTCTCCGCTTGGGCCCTCTCCGCTGGCGCCAAGGCCAGACGCATGGCCACGCGGTCGAACTTCATGAGGAACCGGCCCCGGTCTTCCCTTAGGCCGGTCCCGCCCTGGATATCGGACCCCTCTTGGAGCGTCTCGAGCAGTTGCTTGATCCTCTCCAGACGGTCCACTCCCTCCCAGCCGGCGTTCTCGACGCTATCGCCGCCGGGAGGAGACTCCAGGGACTTCAGGTCCGCCGGGGTCACCGCCTTCTCCATGGGCAGGCGGGCCAGGTAGGCGGTCTTGGCTTTCAGACGGACTTCGAAGAGGCGTTTCTCGAAGGGGGATGACGCGGCTTGGGCCGACGCCTGGGCGGGAAAAAGAGCCAGGACGGCGAGGACGGCGCACTCCAAGACGAGAGAGGTTCTCATGGAGCCTCGGGGTAGGGATAGTATGGCCCCGGACCCTTGATCTGTCAAGGGGTCAGACGTTGACTTTCGGACCGAATTGCTTTGCTGAAATCCAGGTCCGAAAGTCAACGTCTGACCCCTATTCTTTCCAGCTCATCCAGCATGCGGCGGAAATATTCTTCCCAGGTGTACCTGGAAAGGACGCGGCGGCCCTTCTCATCCAACGGAAGGCAGGGCGCCTCGAGAGCCAGGTCCAGGGCCCGCGCGGCCGACTCGGGGTCCGGTTCGGCCGGGTAGACTCGCCCCAAGGAAGAGAGTTCCGCGTCCAGCTCCATCTCGCTGGACCAGACGACTTTGCGGCCCAAGGCCAGGGCCTCGTAGGGGACGATGTCGAAGTTGGCCCGGTCCATGTGAAGGAAAACATCGCACGCGAGGTAGGTGTCCCAGAGCTCTTTCTCCGGGACATATCCCAAGAACCGCACATGCTCCCCGACGCCGAGCTCCGCGGCCAGCCGCTCGAGCTCCGAGGAAGGCGTCTGGAAGGCATCGGACCGATAACTTCGCCCGGCGATGAGGAGCACCGCGTCCTTGCGCCTCTCGCGCAGGCGGGCGAAGGCGCGCAGGCAAAGGTCCAGCCGCTTTTGCTCGGCGAGCCGATTGAGAGCCAGCACCACCTTCCGGCCCTCCAGGCCGAGCCGTGCCCGGATATCGGCCCCCTTCCCATGCTCGAAGATGGACTCGGGGAAGGCCCCTTTGAGCACGCAGGCTTCGCGGCCGTAGAGCCTGCCCACCTCCCAGGCGTTCTGGGAGGAATGCACGAAGACCGCGGCGGCATGGCGCAGGGCCAGGACCTTGAGCAAGGCGTGGCCCTCCACCCAGAGCCTCTTGGGAAGATCGAGGCCCGCGGGCCTCTTGGGCGCGCTCTCCCGATAGCCGGGCATGGAATCGAGTATCTCCTCGCGCCGGCTCCGGAACACCAGGGCGTGCCGGGTGCGCTCCCCGCGTACGTCGAGAGCGAAGATCGACCCGGCGACCTGCACCGCGCAGGGGATCCCCGTGCCCAGCGTGGCGAGATAGGCATGAACCAGGGCCCCTCCCGTGGCTTCGGTCAGCAGATAGTCCGGCCTCAGGCGGCGCAGGGTGCGCCGCAGCCACAGGGCGTCGGAGGCGTCACGGCACAGGTCCCTCAACGCCCGGAGGATGCGCGGGCCGGCCGAGCCGGCGGAGTCCTCGCCGCGGCCGCGGGAGACCAGCGCGGGCCGGTATTTCCCGTCGAAGACCGCGGAGGGGTCGCGCGCGCGCAGCAGGAGGAAGGGGCTCTCGATCCCCCGTTCCTGGAGGACGCGGCAGCCCTCCAGGCTCAGGCGCTGGGATCCGCCGCTCTGGTCGAGGTCGCAGTAGAACCAGGCGACGCGCTTGAGTCCCGGCAATGATCCTCCATGCGCCGGCGCAGGTCCTCGTCCCCGGGGCCCCACAGGGGGACCGCGGCCCCGCTCCGGGAGGACTCGTAGACGCCGAAGGCCATGCGCACGCAGCGCAATCCGTCGTAGCCGCCGGGACCGGCCCGGCGGCCTTCCATCAGGCCGCGGGCATAGGCCGCGACCTCGGCCTCCACCGAGCGGCTGGGCAGGCGCGAGTAATCGCGCAGCTCCGTCCGGCCGTCGAGCCCTCCCCGTTCCAGGGTGCAGGCGCTCTCGCGGCAGGCCAGCTTGAGATAGCCGCGCGTCCCGTAGGCGGCGAATTCGAAGTACCCGGCCCACTCGTTCCAGGAGGACTGCACCGTGGCCAGCCGCCCCTCCCGGTCGCGGAAGATGCCGACCGCGTTCTCTTCGACCGGATCCTCACCGCCGCCGCCCCCAGGCGGGTCGGTGAATCCCGTGCAGTGCACGATCTCCCCCATGAAGAGCCGCACCAGGTCGAAGGCATGGGAGCCGTTGTCGAGCAGCGTCCCGCCACCGGAGATGGGGCGCCGGCGATACCAGGGGACGGTCCGGTTCCAGCCGTTATGGCCTATCCAGGCACGGCAGAAAAGCGCCGGGCCGATGGCCTCCTCCGCGTTGAGGCGCAAGGCCTCGGCCACGTTGGGAAAATGCCGCAAGTTCGCTCCCACGGTCAGCGTGCCCGCGGACTCGAGGGAGGCCTCCACCATGGCGCGCGCGTCCTCCACGGACGCGGCCAGAGGCTTCTCGCAGAACACATGCCGTCCCAGGCGCAAGGCCTCCAGGGCGAGCGGAGCGTGGAAGGCGTTGGGCGTGCAGATGAACACGGCCTCCGAAGGCACGCGCAGCGCCTCCCTCCAATCCCTCGGGCAGGGGATCCCCAGGCCCTCGACGGTCCGGGCCGCCGCCTCCTCCGGGTCGCATGCCGCGGCTATCTCGACCCCCGGAACGGCCCGCAGAGCGTCCAGGCGCCGTCGGCCCATGCGGCCGCAGCCGATGACCACGGCCCTCAGAGGCATGTCTTCTCTCCCGCCGCCCCCCCCCACAATCGCCCGGCCGCATGCCCCAACGCGTCGGCCGCGCTCACGAGGCCTTCGGCGCCCAATAGTTCCCGGGGCCCGCGGCGCGGGCGCAGACGGTGGCCGAGCCTCGCTCCCGCGGCCGCGAAGACCGCGGTGCGGGCCAAGAGTCCGGTCCAGCGGAGCTTCTCCGGAGCGATGCGATGACGCACCACGGCTTCGGGCTCGTAGAGCCCGCCTCCCCCACGCGAAAGCCGGCGGGAGAGCTCATAGTCGTCGCCGCAGACGCCCAGGGGCCCGTAGGGGAAAACGGCCCGGAATCCGGAGCCGAAGGCCGACCGGCGGCAGGCGAGATTGGCCCCGGTGAGGAACTCATCCTCCGGGTCCAGGGCCCGGCGCTCCCCGCCCCAATCGATCTCCCCGAGACAGCGGCGCAGGCGAAGGCTTCCCCGCACCGGCGCGGGAGTTCCCGACGGCCAGATCCCTTCCACGGGCCCCCCGGCGCAACTCACGCGCGCATCCTCGAAGCACGCGGCCAGGGCCCGGACCCAGCCGGGGGAGGGCAAGGCGTCATCGTCCGTGAAGAACAGCAGTTCCCCGCGCGCCTCGGCCGCGCCGCGGTTGCGGGCGTGATGGACTCCGCGCCGCTCTTCGCGGACGCAACGGACCCGTCCTGTAAAACCGCGCTCGAGCATCTCCCCGGTCCCGTCGGCGGACCCGTTGTCGACGACGACGATCTCATCGGGGTGGAGGGTCTGCGCCTCCAGGGCCTCCAAACAGCCTCGGAGCAGGTCCTTATGATCGCGGGTCGGGAGGACGACCGAGATGCCTCCGCCGTTCATGAGCGGACCGCCCGCAGGCGGCCGTAGGCGTAGCCCGAGGCCGAAAAGGCGCTGATCCACCCATCGATACCCCAAGCGTCCCTGAGCCCCCGCGGGCTCAGGCGTCCCTGGAAGGCGGCTTTCTGGGCGCCGTTTCGGAAGGCGCAGCCCGCCAGCCAGAGCAGGGAAAGCTTGCGCGCGGGGATCCGATGCCGGACCATGGCGGAAGGCTCATAATAGACCGGGAATGCGGCGGCCATCCGGCGGGAGAAATCCGCGTCCTCGAAGGCGTCTCTCCCTCCCCAGGCCGGAGGCCGGAAGCGCAGCCCCCTCTCGAAGACCTCCCTGCGGAACGCGCAATTGGCGCCGATGAGGAAATCGCGGGGGCCCTCCAAGCGCCGGCGCTCCGTCCCGAGGGAGAACGCCCCCATGTAGGAGAGCGCTTTCTCCGTGCGGAAGATCCATCCGGGCTCTTTTTCCCACTCGGGGAGGGCGGGGCCTCCGGCCCCGGCCGCGCCGGTCTCCTCCAGGCACCGGAGCAGGTTCTCGAGCCAATCGGGCGAGGCCTGCGCGTCATCGTCGAGGAAAGCCGTCACCTCCCCGGAGGACTCCTCGATGCCGCGGTTGCGCGCGGCCGCGACTCCCAGACCGGGCTGGGAGACGAATTTGACCCGGGAGCCGGACTCCCGGGCCAAGGCGTCCAGAGAACACGCCCCTTGGCCCTCTTCGGGAGCGGAGCACGGCCGCCCTCCGAGGACGGCGGCCCCTCGGCCGCCGCCGCCGTCGTCATCGACGACGAGGATCTCACCCGCGGGGCGCGTCTGGGCGAGCGCCGAGGCCAGGGCGCGGCGCAGGAGGCCGGGCCGCCGGAAAGTCGGGATGACGATAGAGACGCGGACTCGCGCGCTCATTCCGCGACCCGGTGCGCGAAACACCAGCGGCAGCCCTTGGCCGCGGGGGCGCCCGCGGCGAGGAGAGTCCTCAGCCGGCGATAGGCGGGAGAGTCCCATATCTCGCGCAGCGAGGAGTCCCGCAGGCTCCCCAGGGGCTCGAAAGCGTCGTCGGTGATAAGATGGTTGCAGAGGCCGATCTGCCCCATGTAATTGACCACCGCGTAGGAATAGGGCTTGAAGCAGCGGCGGTTCTCCGCCACCCG
>CAYWAR010000068.1:2968-9589 GCA_964455765.1 uncultured Elusimicrobia bacterium | reverse complement strand
GGCGAATTACGACGCGCGCGACGCCCTGCTGGAGACCGCCCGGCGAGATAGCGACCCGGGCCTCCGGGTGGAGGCGCTGAAGAGCCTCTACGGAGCCATGGGACACTCCGAGGTCCGCGACAGGGTGTATGACCTGGCCCGGGACACGCACGAGGGCGTGCCGGTGCGCTACGCGTCGATACTCCTGCTCTCGGCCGTGGTCAACAGCTCCAACCGCGACCTCCTCGCCGACCTCGCCCGAAGGGAAAGGGAGCCCGCCCTTCGGGAGGCCGCGGTCATGGCCATGAACCCGGGCGACGAGCGCATCGTGCGGTTCTTCCACCTGGCGCGGCGCACGGAGTCCGGCCGCTTCATCGACCCTCTCGAGGACGAATAAGCTCGAATATCCGCGCCTCTTCTCCCGGGTCGTCGTAGACGACCCGGAACAGGCCGGGGTCTTCCAGATAGGGCGCGGCCTGCGCCCGGGCCTTGTCCCAGGCGTTGATCCCGGGGCTCTCCAGGAAATCCTCCCGTGTCAGCAGGACGTGGCTCACCCGCAGTCGCCTCAGATGAGCCATGAACCCCGACGGATCGGGCAGGTGAGGGAATTCCTCGGTGGAACGGCCGGTATAGAGATGCACCCGGCCCGCCATGGAGCAGAGTATCGTCGCGTCCGCGGGGACGAGCTCGCGAAGACGCTGATAGCTCCTCAGCGCAGGGGTGTTGTATCTGTTCGGCGCCGAGACCTTCCCGGCGAGGGAGAAGGCTTCGGCCGCGATCAGCAGGCAAGGCAGGAGGGCGAAGGCTCGGAGGTTCACGCGCAGCGTCGAGGCCAGGCTGTCGAGGCCTTTGAGATAGAGCCAGAGGAGCAGGGGGAGGATGGGGAGGAGATAGCGGATGTCCGGGTGTATCCAGAGCAAGAGCATCCCGGCGTAAAACCCCAGATAGAGGGGCAGGACGCCCGGACCCTCCTCGCGCAGGCAGCGCGCGAGCCCCGCCAAGGCCCCGAACCAGAACAACCCCGCGGCCGCGTCGCTATAGAAGGTCCGCCAACTCCCCGGGGAGAAGGGGGGAGGGAAAGACAGCTCTCCGGGAGCCGAGGCGTAGAAAGCCGCGTTGCGCAGGAGGTTTTTCGCCAGCCCCCCGGCCGGGCCGCCGGAGAGCCCGAACATCCCGGCCCATTCCGCGGCTTGGGGGAAACCTCCGGAGAGCAGGCTGTTCCTGAGCCACCAAGCGCCGGCCGCGGCCGCGCTCAGCGCCGCCCAGAGGAAAGCGCGCCGCTTATCTCCCTCGCGCAGGCGAGATAGGATGAAGGCGCAGGCGAGGGCCAGGCCCATCGGCCTGACGAGGATGCAGAATCCCAGGAGAAGGCCGAAGAAGACGCTTTTCCCGAGGGTGAAGCGGCCGCTCCACGACTCCGAGAGCTTGAAGGCCCAGAGGCTGAGGAGGAGATAGGCGGGCTCGGCCATGACGCTCCCGCAGTAGGCCAGAGTCAGGGGGTTGAACGCGCAGAGGAAGAGGAGGAAGGCGGACCCGGGCGGGGAGAGGCGGGCGGCGAAGCTCGATGCCAAAAGGAGCAAGGAGCCCAGGGTGAAGAGCAGGGAAGAGGCTTGGAGCGCGGGAAGAGAGCCCGGGAAGAGCGCGGCCCACGGAGCCAGGAGGAGGGGATAGCCCGGCCAATACTGCAATATGGGAGGGGCTTGAGGCCGGTTGAGGAAAGAGAAGGAGCCCTGGAGCAGCGACCTCGCGCCGATGATGTAATAGGCGTCGTCCCCGTAGTAGCCCGCATAGGCGTAATGGAAGAACCGGAGATAGAGGGCCCCGGTCAAGGCCAGGCCCAGGAGTATCAGGAGGAGGCGGCGCGTGGGGTCGGCCGTGAAGCGCATGCCGGTGCATGGTATCAGTTCGCGCCGGACGCAGTCGAGTTCAGAAGAGGAACATGGCCCGGATGTTCCCGCCGTCCCAGAGATGGCGGCCGAGGTCGTCGAGATCGAAATGCGCGTAGAGGCCCACGCGTCCCGAGCGTCCCGAGAGCAGGTCGATGCCCGCGCCCAGCTTGGCCTCCAGCGGTTTTTGCGACCACCCGCGCGAAGGGTCCGAGGGGAAGCGGCGGCGTATCTCCCCATAGCTCAGGAAGGCCCCCAGCTCGGAGACGGCCCAGGGCCCAAGCGTCCTGCGCCAGCGGGCATAGGGGGCGAATTCCCAGCGCCGGTGCTCGCTCGACTCCAGGGGGGCGCTGGGGGTTTCGACCTGCGCCGAGCGTTTCAGGAAACGGCCGCCGGCCTCGATGGAGTCCCTGGCGTTGATGGGACCGGTCCCGGCCAGGGAAAGCTCGTGGACCGCGCGGCGCGAGGAGAGGCTTTGCGCCGAGGGATCGGGGGAGAAAGCGTCCGACTCCCGCTTGAGGTCGATGGAGTAGCCCGCGCCCCAGCCCCGGCCGCCGGGAGCCGGGACGCGGTCCCAGCGCAGGGCGGCGCGCGTGCGGCGGTAGGCGTAGAGACGGTTGGAGGCGGGGACGGAGCGTTCCAGCGGAGCGTCGAGCTCGCAGGCCGCCGAGACCCGGCCTAGGCCCGAGAGGCGGCTCGCGGCGAACTCATAAGTAGTCGGCTTGCGGGGATAGGATTGCGTCGAGCGCCCCCGCTCGTTGAAGTTGAAGTCCACGGCGTTGCGCGAGGCGGCCAGGGTCCAGGGCCCGGCCTCCCAGCGCGCGAGCAGTCCCAGGTCCGCGTTCTCCTTGGCGAACTCGGGCTCCCCGAAGACGCCGAGGGTGAGCCCATGCCAGGTCCGCGCCTCCAGGGAGAGCCATTGGTGCAGGGCGTCAAGGTCCTTGTCTCCCCGGCGGCGCAGATCATAGCGGAAGCCGAAGCGTTCGCCGAGCTTGCGGGAGAAGCGCAGGTCGGCCTCCCAGAGCAGGTCGGAGCGGTCGAGGCTGGCTCCGTTGGCGGGATAGCCGCCGGAGGAGGCGAGCCAATCCCACCGCCAGTCCAGGGGAGGCGCGAAGCCGAGCAGGTCCAGGAAGTATTCGGAGTCGAAGAGAGGTTCGGTGTCCAGGGCATCCATCTCTTGCGCGATGAATACGGCGCGCGCCGGCGCATGGGCGGCGGCCAGGAGAAGGAAGGCGGCGAGGACGCGCGGGAGGCGTCCGGATGCGCTCATGGCGGCCTATCCGGGCGCGTCGTCGGGGGAGCCGGTGAAGAGGAGGGAGGGCTTTCCCTCGCCGTCGACGGAGAACGAGGCGAAGCAGGCGGTGGAGAAGCTGATGGGAGAGCCGGCCAGGAAGGAGGCCGCCTCCCCGATCTGGGGCATGTGCCCAATGAGGAGCAGTTCTTCGCAGGGCCACTCGGCTTGGAGGACCTTGCGCGCCAGGTCCATGCCGGGCAGGATGTTGGCCAGGGGCTCGAAGACGCGCACTTCCGGGTTCTTGAGAAGCGCGGCGACCTCCTGGGCGGTCTGGACCGCGCGCTTGAGCGGGCTCGTCAGGATGAGTCCGGGCTTGGCGCCGCCCGCGAGGAGCAGGCGGGCGCTCTTGCGGACCTCGATGCGGCCCGCTTGGGAGAGGGGCCTTTCCGAGTCGCTGGGCGTGCCGGCCTCGAGCACGGAAGGGGAATGCCCGTGGCGCATGAGGGTGATCTTCATCCGAGACGGATTATAGCCAATATCCCCGAGCCGATCTCAAACTGGTAAGATTCTTCCGATGAAGCGGCCTCCGACGCCCAACGATGCGCGCGAGCGCTTCGTCCGCCTCCAGGAGCTCCTCGACATCGAGCGCAAGGCCGAGAGGGAGGAGAGCCTGCGCGCCTTGGAGTCCGCCGACCCCGCCGAGCGGGAGGCCCTGGGCAGGACCGCCTCCCGCCTGAGCGTGGCCGGGACGGAGGTCTCCTTGGCCGGGTATCGCGTCCTGACCTTATCGCGCGCCCTTCGGGGCGAGGAGCTCTCCCCCTTCCACGCCATGGGCCAGGGGGACAACGTCCGGGTGCGCTTCCCGGAGGGGACGGACCCGGCCTTCGTGCTCGGGACCATCGAGCGCGGCGGTGAATCCTCGGTGCGCGTCGCCGTGGACTCCCGCCTCCCGGAGAAGACCCCGGCGGGACGCTGCAGCCTCGACCTCATCGGCTCGGACGCGACCTACCGGAGGATGAAGAAGGCGTTGGGTGAGATCGTCTCGGCGCAAGGGAACGCGCCGGCGCGCCTTCGGGAGATCCTGGAGGGAGGGGCGCGGGCGGAGCTCGGCGAGAACGAGCCCATCGAGTTCGTGGATAAGACGCTCAATGGATTCCAGCGCGAGGCCGCGGCCATGGCCCTAAGCGCCCGGGAGGCCGCCCTGATCCACGGCCCGCCCGGCACAGGAAAGACCACGGTATTGGCCGAGATCATCCGCCAGGCGGTGCGGCGCGGGCAAAGGGTCCTGGCCGGGGCGCCCTCCAACATCGCCGTCGACAACATCCTCGAGAAGCTCCTCCCCGAGTCCTGCCCGGGCTCGACGGCCTTGCGCTTGGTCCGTCTCGGCCATCCCGCCAGGATGATCGAAGGCCTGCGCCGCGCGAATCTGCGCTGGCAGGCGGCCGAGGACGAGCAGGCGAGCCAGGTCCAGGACCTCGACACGCGGCGCGAGCGCTTGATCCGCCGCATGGAGCGCTCCGGCGGCCGTTCCATGCGCTCGGAGGAGCGGCGCGGCGCGCAGGAGGAGGCGCGCTCTCTCTGGCGCGAGGCCAGGGCCTTGGAATCGGCCATCGAGCGCCGCATCGTGCTCTCGGCGCAGGTGGTGCTGGCCACGCACGGCGGACTCTCCCGCTCCCTGCTGAGGGGACGCTTCGACCTGGTGGTGCTCGACGAGGCCTCCCAGGCCGTGGAGCCGCTCTCCTGGGTCGCCCTGCTCCACGGAGGGAAGGCCGTGTTCGCGGGGGACTCGATGCAGCTCCCGCCGACCCTCTACTCCAAGGAGGCCGCGCCGGAGCTCGGCGTCACGCTCTTCGACCGCTTGAAGGACCGGCTCCCCCGGTCCCTGCAATGCCTGCTCCGTGTCCAGTACCGGATGCATGAGGCCATCATGGACTTCCCCTCGCGCAGGTTCTACGAGGGACGGCTCCAGGCCGACGACTCCGTCCGCGCCCATAAGGTCTGCGAGCTCCCCGGCGTCGCGCAGACCGACCTGACTTCCGTCCCGTTCGTTTTCGTCGACACCTCGGGCACGGGCTATGAGGAGAGCCTCGACGAGACCCTCCAGAGCCGGGAGAACGAGGGGGAGGCTCTCCTGGCCAAGCGCATCGTCGAGTCCCTCCTGGAGGCGGGCTTGCGGCCCTCGGCCCTGGCCGTCCTTTCCCCGTATCGGGCCCAGGTGAGGAAGCTGCGCTCCCTCCTGCGCGTGGAGGGGCTGGAGATCGGCACCGTCGACGGCTTCCAAGGCCGGGAAAAAGAGGCGACCGTGGTCTCCCTGGTCCGGTCCAATTCGAAAGGCGAGGTCGGGTTCCTATCGGACACGCGGCGCATGAACGTGGCGCTCACGCGCGCCCGCCGGCTCCTCATCGTCTTGGGCGACGGCTCCACGCTCGCCGGCCACCCTTTCTACCGGGCCTTCATCGACCACGCGGAGAAGGCCGGCGCGTGCCGCTCGGCCTGGGAGTGGCCCTGACACCCCTCTTGGGGAATCCCGATGGATTTACCAAGAGGGGCGCGTAAGTTGGGTATAATGAGCTGTGTTATGAAGGGTCCTCTCGCGTTTTTCCTCTTGGCCTTCTCTTCCCCCGTTTTTTCCGCGGAGCGCGCCCGCGACCTGGGCATCCTCGTGGGCGAATACGACACGGGCCGCTTCGACGCCATCACGGACGTGGCCGGCGTGAAAGTCGGGCACGCCACGCTCCTCTCCGGGGAGGGCGCGCTGGAGCCGGGCAAGGGTCCGGTGCGCACCGGGGTCACCGTGATCGTCCCCGCCTCCGGCGACCTCTGGACCTCGAAGGTCTACGCCGGGAGCTTCGTCCTCAACGGCAACGGCGAGGCCGCGGGGCTCATGTGGATACAGGAATCCGGCATCCTGGAGACCCCCATCGCGCTCACCAACACCCTCAGCGTGGGCGCGGTGCAGAAGTCCCTGGTGGACTGGATGCTCAAGGACAGGCCCCGCATCGGCCTCGACGACGACACCCTGACGCCCGTGGTGCTCGAGTGCGACGACAGCTCCCTTAACGACATCCGCGGACAGCACGTCAAGCGGGAGCATGTCTACGACGCCTTCATGAAAGCTTCCGGCGGGAGGGTGGAGGAGGGCGGGGTCGGGGCCGGGACCGGGATGATCTCCTACGAGTTCAAGGGCGGCATCGGCACCTCCTCGCGCGTCCTGCCCAAGACCTCCGGAGGCTACACCGTGGGAGTGCTCCTCAACGCGAACCACGGCCTGCGCTCCACCTTGCGCGTGCTCGGGGCGCCCGTGGGCCGCGAGATCACCGACCTCAAGCCCCAGTTCCGAAAGGAGGGCTCCATCGTCGTGGTGCTCGCCACGGACGCGCCGCTCGACCCCCGCCAGCTCTCGCGCCTGGCCAAGCGCGCCATGCTCGGCATCGCGCGCACCGGCTCGGTGGCCTATCACGGCAGCGGGGACGTGGCCATCGCCTTCTCGAGACACGCTGCCTTCCGAGGCGCTCGACCGTG
>CAYWAR010000068.1:0-2958 GCA_964455765.1 uncultured Elusimicrobia bacterium | reverse complement strand
TCATCGCCTGCTCAACCTCACCCTGCTCTCCGATTTCCACCTCGATGAGCTCTTCGAGGCCGCGGCCGACGCGGCCGAGGAAGCCGTGTTCAACGCCCTGCTCGCCGGCCGCATCTCCGTGGGCCGCGACGGCAACACCGTCCACGGGCTCCCCCACGACCGCCTCAAATCCGCCCTGAAGAAATTCAGGGTGGTCCGCTAGTAAAAAATGAAGCTCTCGATAAAACGGCACAAGCCCCCCGAAGGAAGCACCCCCCCGCGGGGGGAGCGCTGACATGGATCCGCTCACCCACACGCTCGTCGGGGTGGGCATCGCCAACGCCTTCTACCGCGAGAAGCTCGGTCCTCGCGCGGTCCCCTTGCTCGCCCTGGCCGCGAATCTTCCGGACATCGACGTCGCGGTCCACCTGAGCGGCCAGGCGTCCGCCGTGCTCCTGCGCCGGGGCTTCGGCCACTCGCTCCTCCTCGCCCCGCTCTGGTGCGCGGGCTTCGCCTTCCTCATGAGCCGCTGGCGCTGGAGGGACAAGGGTTTCGGCGAGCTCTTCGTGCCCTCCCTGGCCGGGGTCGCCTCGCATCTGCTCTTCTACCTCATAAACTCTTTCGGGGTGCAGCTCCTCTGGCCCGTATGGCCGTTGAGGCCCGAGTTAGCCGTCAACTTCATCATCGACCTCGCCCTGACCGGGTTCCTGGCCTTCCCCCTGCTCGCCGCCGCGCCCAAATTCCTGCGCGAGGGACTGCGGGGGTTCTCGAGGGCGGGCCTGGCCCTGGCCGCGGGGTATCTGCTCTTCTGTTGGGGCAACCGCGCGCGGGCGACGCGGCTTCTGGATTGGGAAGCGAAGACTTCCGGCCTGGAGAGCGAGTTCTCCTACGTCTTTCCGGAGCCTTTCGGCCCGCACCGGTGGAAAGGCGTGCTGAGGACGGGGAGCGTCTATCATCTCTATCTGATCCACAGCGTATCCGGGAAGATCGAGCCGCGGGGAGAGGAGGAGACGGCTTCCGGCCCCGAGGTGGAGGCCGCGCGCAAGACCGCGCTCGCCCTTCGGCTGGAACGCTTCTTCAAGGCGCCGGTGTGGAGCGCGCGCAAGGAGGCCGGCGGGAGCGCGGAGGTCTCGGTGCGCGACCTGCGCTTCCAGTCCCTGCTCCTCAGCCGGGGTCACCCCTTCGAGTTCCGCTTCCGCGTCCGTCCCGACGGCGCCGCGGACCCCCTTTGACCGGGATGCTCGGGCGGCTTCTCCGCCGTGTAGGAAAAACTCGCGGGCAATGCTAGAATCAGCCTGTCGCCGGCCGCCCATGATGATGCGAAGACGAACCCTCTTCATCCTCTTCTTGGCCCCGCTGATCTTCTCCGTTCTGGGCGCATCCCCGAATCCTCCGCCGCAGGCCTCCCGCAAGGAGACCCGGAGATTGAAGAAAGCCCGGTGGAGTTTCGAGTCCAGCACCTTTCAGAGCCGGATGGCCTATTTGGACGGGCAGGCGCGTCAGTCGCAGGTCCGGGACAAGGCTCTCCAAAGGGCGATCGGGCAGACGCAGGCGCGCATCGAGCAGTCCTCGGCTCTTCTAAGGACCAAGAAAGGCTTCCAAGCCGAACCGCCCAAGGCGGAATCCTCCCCTGAGAGCCGGACCCCCGAGCAGTCTGCCTCCGAGGTTGGGCAGGTCGCCGCTCCGGCCGCAGCCATCCGGGAGAAGGAAGGACGACCCGCTTCCCAGGGCGGCGCAGAGACGCCCTTCGGCGGCTCTCAAGGCGCCCAAGGCGCGTCCAAGGGCGGCGCGGCGTCGCAGTCCCCACGGGCTCTTGCCCAGGCGGCGGGCTTCGACTCGACCCTTCGGGCGGCTGAAGAACAGCTCAAGCTGGCGACGGCGAGATTGGCCGAGGAGAAGGCCGCCCTCAACGAAGAAGCATCCCTGGCGAACCAGTACCGTTCCGCAAAACAGCAGCTGCAGGACGCGGCCCAGGGAAGCGAGGCCCGGTATCAGGCCTTGGCCAAGGGGGACGTCAAGCAGGCCGGGGGTTTTTACGCCCAACGGGTGGAGCTCGACGCCCGGACGAAGACCGAGATCGTTCCCGCGGGGCACTGCGGCGACTATCCGGCGGATTGGTGCGCCGCCGCTCCGGATTCCCGGATCAAATTCGGCGGTCATTGGTTCCTCAACCGGGAGTGCGTGGCCTACGCGGCGTGGAAGCGCTGGAGCAAAGGATTGCCCTTCGATACCATCGATGCCGGCGACTGGCGCGGCAAGTCCCAGGATCCCACCGTGGGAAGCGTGGCCATCTGGAATCGGGGGACGGTGGGACGCTACGGCCATGTGGCCTACGTGAGCGCGGTCTCGCGCGACTCCATCACGGTCTCGGAGTTCAACTGGCGCCCCTGGGCCCATTCTCTGCGGACCATCCCCCGCGCGAGCGGCGGCTGGCCCTCTCGATTCTGGAATTGAGCCGGACCGCGCAGGTGCTTCTCGTGCCACCACTCGAAGAGTGGATTCTTGCGAGCCCCTTCTTTTCATTTATAGAGAGACCTTGACAGTCATAGCTCCTAAGATAACTCGACCTTTCGGACAAAAGACGCAATATAACGCACTTTCGTCATGAGAAAACGAAATAAACCCGTCGGAGAAAAATTAACTTAGGAGCCATGACCTTGACAGTTAGGCATAGTTGCCTTATACTTTTGTTAGCGACAATCCTTCGAAAGGAGGATTGCACGAAAAGCCCCCGATGCCTCGTGGGAGGCATCGGGCCTTTTTTAACCACATGAACTTGTTCGAGCGGGTCGTCTGCTTTCTCGATATCGCATATGTGGAGACGGGCAAGACTCGGCTCAGCGGTCGGACTGTTTACAACGTATCCTATCCATGGTTGCGTGAGCGGCTGGTCCAACGTCGTGCGCTGGGAAGGTGTTATCTCTATACTCATCGATTCCTCGAAACGATAGACCGAGTCTTATTGCTTCCTTATTTTAT
>CAYWAR010000067.1:0-9609 GCA_964455765.1 uncultured Elusimicrobia bacterium | reverse complement strand
CGACCCGGCGCGCCGCCGGGTCACGCCCAGACCCGAGTCGCCGGACACCCCGAATTTGAAGCTGAAACACGCACGGCAGGGAATCCGCATGCGGATTCCCTGCCGTGCGCCCGTTCTCCCCCCGTTCACTTACACTTGTCGTTGACCCCCGGCGGCATCACCTCGCACTTCCCGCATTTCTTCGAGATGCTGAGCGCTCCGTCTGCGCAGCGGTAGAGCGTGTTCCTCTCCCCGTTGAGGATGAGGTTCTTCCCGCAGTAGAGCCCGTTGCCCGCCGGGCATTTGGAGCAGACATCGTGCTGTCCGTCCGGCTTGGGAAGGCAGGCCATGGCGCAGTCCTGGCTCGCCACCCGGCCGTTCTCGCAGCGAAGGCGCTTCTTGAACTTGAGCTCGCAGTTCCATAGCCCGCCCAGACCGTTGCGGCACTCCCCTCCCAGGCATTGGGCCCCGAAGGGCGGAGGAAGCTCCACGCACGGGGCCGAGCCGCAGTCGGCCGGGCATTTCTGGGGCGCGGCCTTGACCACGATGACGACCGGCGCAGCCCGGTCTCCCTGCACGCCGTTGACATAGCCCTTGCCGCGCAGCCACATCTTGGAGGAGCCGCCCCCGTCCAGATGCACGGCGTCGGCGGCCCCGGCCGCGGCCAGGACCTTCTGCAGTCCCTTTCCCGTGCAGGAGCTCGGGCCGCTGACGACCAGAATGATCTTCCTGCGGTCGGCGCTCAAGCCCGCGGCGGTGCAAGCCCGATGCTCCTCCAGCTTGCGGTGGTTCCAGTCCCGGGGCACTCCGCCCACCAGGAGCGCTCCCCCGCCCGTCACCAGTTCCGAGAACTGCGGGGCGTGCTTGGCGTCGGCGTGGCGGCCGGCGCTGTTGAACACCGCGCCCTTGCCCTTGGACCAGCCGAGCGTGGTCTCGCAGTTGACCGCCTCGCCGTAGGTGGCCGGGTACTGGACCCCGTAGCCGCGCGCCATGCCGCAGGGGTGGTTGTCCGGCCCGCCGAAGAAGTTCGCGTTGACGGCCACGGCCGCGCCCTCGTCCTGCGCGTGCTGGGCCACGGTGCGCTTGTTCTGCCGGGCATCGGGCTTGGGCATGGCCACCCGGACCTCCACGCTCTTGGAGTCCAGGTCGGCTATCACCACGTGATAGCCCTCGGTGAAGTAGTAGTTGTAGCCCTGGCTCCTGGCCGCATGCGCGCGGCCGGGAACCAGGGCCGCTAGGAAGGCGGCCGATAGGACGATGAGCGGCAACGCCGGGGACAGCAGGGGTCGGCGCATGGGAGCCTCCCTATGTAGATAACACCTCGGCTCCGGTCTGTCAATAGATGATATTTGGTGAAAATATGACAGCGGCATGAAGAAACGCGCAGCGTTTCTTCATGCCGCTGGAAATAGCGAAGATATTAGCTCGGGGTCGGCGGGTCGGACTCCAGGACCGCGGCGGCGGGCTCGGGCGTGGGCGCGGCGGGGAAATAGAGCCGGTCCGCGTACTCCTTGACCATGCGGGCGGCGCAGAAGGCCGGCGCCACGGTGCGGATGGCCTCTTTCATGACGCGCACCCAGCCCAGGGGCACCCCGTTGGGGGCGTGGTCGTAGTAGAGCGGGATGATCTTCTCCTCGAGCAGGTCGTAGATGGCCTGGGCGTCGGCTTCGTCGCGGGCTTCCGGAGGGGTGTTCTCCGGCACCGAGGGGGCCCAGCCGTTCTCGCGGTTGTAGCCCTCCTCCCACCAGCCGTCGAGCACGCTGAGGTTCGGCACGCCGTTGACCGCGGCCTTCTGCCCGCTGGTGCCGCAGGCTTCCAGGGGCGCGAGCGGGTTGTTGAGCCAGAGGTCGACGCCCTGGACGATGTAGCGCGCCTTGTGCATGTCGTAGTCTTCGACGAAGGCGATGTGGCCCCCGAAAGCCGGGTCGCGGGCCAGTTGGCAGACCTGCTGGATGAGGCGTTTGCCCCCGTCGTCGGCGGGATGGGCCTTGCCCGCGAACACGAGCTGGACCGGACGCCAGGGGTCCATGAGCAGGCGCTTGAGGCGGTCGAGGTCCCGGAAGATGAGCGTGGCGCGCTTGTAGCCGGCGAAGCGCCGGGCGAAACCGATGGTCAGGGCCTCGGGGTCGAGCAGGGCGCCATGCGAGAGCACCTGGGCGGGGTCGATGCGGTCGCGCATCCAGCGCTCGCGCACGGACTGGCGGACGAGGTTGTTGAACTCGCGCTTGCAGCGCATGTGAACGCGCCAGAGCTCCTCATCGGGGATCTCCAGCACCTGCCGCCAGAACTTGGCGTCGTCCTGGCGGTCCCGCCACTCCGGACCCAGGTGGCGGTCATAGGTCTCGGCGATGGCCTGGTTGACCCAGGTGGGCAGATGCACGCCGTTGGTGACCGAGGAGATGGGGACCTCCTCGGCGCTCTTCCGGGGCCAGAGCGTCGTCCACATCTGCCGGGACACCTGCCCATTGCGCTTGCTGACCCCGTTGCGCCTGCCCGCGAGCCGGAGGGCGAGCACCGTCATGTTCCAGCCCGATCCGTCCGGAGGCCGGCCCAAGGCCAGGAACGCGTCGCGCTCGAGCCCCAGGGAAGGCCAGTAGTTCTTGAAATGCTCCTCGACCACGCTCTCGGGGAACACGTCGTGTCCCGCGGCCACGGGTGTGTGCGTGGTGAACACCGAGGTCTCGGCCACGCGGCGGGAGGCCTCCTCGAAGCCCAGGCCCTTTTCCACCTGTTCGCGGATGCGCTCGAGGAGGAGGAAGGCCGCGTGCCCCTCGTTGGCGTGATAGACCTCGGCCGCCACGCCCAGGGCGTTGAGGATGCGCACCCCGCCGATGCCGAGGACGATCTCCTGGCGCAGGCGCATGACCTGGTCCCCGCCGTAGAGCCGCCCCGAGATTTCCCGGTCCGCGGGCTCGTTGCCCTCCACGTTGGTGTCCATGAGATAGAGCGGGACGCGCCCGACCTGCACGCGCCAGACCGCGATGTGCAGGGGCCAGGTCCCCAGGCTCAGGCGCAGGACGAACTTCTCCCCGCTCTCGGCTCGGGCGGGGAGCACCGGCGATGAGCTCCAGTCGATGAACTCGAAATAGTTGTGCTGCCAGCCCTCCACGCCGATGCGCTGCTTCACATAGCCCTGCGGGTACATGAAGCCCACGCCCACCAGGGGCACGCCGAGGTCGGAGGCCGCCTTGCAATGGTCCCCGGCCAGGATGCCCAGGCCGCCGGAGTAGATGGGCAGGGAGTTGTGCACCCCGAACTCCGCCGAGAAATAGGCGATCTTGCCTGCGCGCGCGGGATGGGCGGACTTGAACCAGGTCTTGTGCGCGCCCATGTAGTCGTCGTAGTCGGCCACCACGGCGTCGTACCATTGCAGGAAGGTCGGGTCCTTGGCGATCGTCTCCAGCCGGGCCGGGCGGATCTGGTGGAGGAGCTTGACCGGGTTGTGGCGGGTATCCCTCCAGAGCGTGCGGTCGACGTACTTGAAGAGGCCTCTCGGGCTGGGGTTCCAACTCCACCAGAGGTTGTAGGCGATGTCCTTGAGGCGCTCGATGCGGCGGGGGAGCTTAATGAGGCCGGCGCCGTTCTCTTCCATCGGATTTCTCGCAATATATCGTTATACCCGGTTCAAGTCAATGACCGCTCGCAACGCACGGCGGCTTTCGTCGCCGTGCGGCAAGAGTGCTAGAATCCGCCGGTATGGATTCCCAGGCCCTGCGAAAGCCGGTGCAATTCCTCAAGGGCGTCGGCCCGCGGCGCGCGGGCCTGCTCGAGCGCCTCGAGATTTCCACCGTGGGAGACCTCCTGCTCAGGCACCTGCCGCGCGCCTGGGAGAACCGGCGGGAGACCCCCGCGGACCACCCCCCGGGGGAGGGGCCCCTGGTCCTGCGCGCCCGCGTGGCCTCGGTCCGGGCCGTGCACGCCGGACTCCACCTGACGCTCTTCATGGCGGACCTCAAGGTCCCCGGCTATCCGGAGGACATCGAGGCGGTCTGGTTCAAGCGGCCCAGCCGCCGTTTCGACGTATTCGCGGCCCTCAAGCGCGACGTCCGGCCCGGGGCCGACCTCTGGATCGTGGGCCGGGCCGAGCCCGGCGCCCTGAAGCTGAGGAAGGTCTCCGTCGAGGAATACTACCGCATCGAGGACCCCAAGGCCGCCTACCATGTCGGACGCATCGTCCCGGTCTACTCCCTCACCGAGGGGCTCACCCAGCGCTTCCTGCGCGAGACCGTGGCCCGGGCCCTGGGCTCCGGGGTCGAAGGCCTGCGCGAACCGCTCCCCCCGGAGATCCTGCAGAAGCGGGAGCTTCTCTCCCTGCCCCAAGCCATCCCGGCCGCCCACTTCCCACGCTCCGGAGCCGAGCTCGAGGAGGCCCGCAGGCGCCTGGCCTTCGACGAGCTGCTCCTGCTGGAGCTGGCCTGGACCATCAAGCACAGGCAGACTCGCGAGGTGTGCAAGGGCTACGGCTACGAGGTCAAGCGGACCCTGCTGACCCCCATGCGCGAGCGGCTGGGCTTCGAGCTCACCGACGCCCAGAAGCGGGTCATCAACGAGATATTCGAGGACATGCGCTCCAAGAGCCCCATGACGCGCCTTTTGCAGGGGGACGTGGGCTCCGGGAAGACCGTGGTGGCCCTGGCCGCGATGCTGCTCGCCGTCGAGAACGGCGCGCAGGCCGCCTTCATGGCCCCCACGGAGATCCTGGCCGAACAGCACATGTGGACCTTCGAGCGCTTCCTGCGCGGCATGGGCGTCCGCTTCGCCCTGCTCAGCTCCCGGGTGCCGCCCAAGCAGAGGCAGAAGACCTTGGAGGCCGCGCGCGCGGGCGAGCTGGACATCGTGGTGGGCACGCACGCCCTGCTCGAGGGCGATGTGACCTTCCCCCGCCTGCGCCTGGCCGTCATCGACGAACAGCACCGCTTCGGCGTGCGCCAGCGCACCACACTGCGCAGGAAAGGGCCGCCCATGG
Organism: uncultured Elusimicrobia bacterium; assembly: GCA_964455765.1. GTDB lineage: Bacteria > Elusimicrobiota > Elusimicrobia > UBA1565 > UBA1565 > CAYHRV01. Next base: position 4,664 of record CAYWAR010000067.1, on the reverse strand, counting down.
ACCTTCTGCTGATGACCGCGACCCCCATCCCGCGCACCCTGGCCCTGGCCCTCTACGGGGATCTCGACGTCTCCACCATCGACGAGATGCCGCCCGGCCGCCGCCCGGCTTCCACCGCCCATGTCGGCGAAGCCCGGGCCTTCGAGGCGGTCCGCAGGGAGGCCGCGGCCGGACGCCAATCCTATGTGGTCTACCCCATCATCGAGGAATCCGCCTCCCTCGACCTCAAGGCGGCCATCGCCGAGCACGAACGCCTGCGCACCCAGGCCTTCCCCGGCCTGCGCGTGGGATTGGTCCACGGCCGCATGCCCGGCAAGAAGAAGGTGGCGGTGATGGAGGAGTTCTCCAAGGGGCTCCTGGACGTCCTGGTGGCCACCCCGGTCATCGAGGTCGGCGTGGACGTCGCCAACGCCGTGGTCATGGTGGTTCAGAACGCCGACCGTTTCGGCTTGGCGAGCCTGCATCAACTGCGCGGAAGGATCGGGCGGGGGAAGGACGCCTCCTTCTGCTTCCTGGTCGCCTCCCCCAACACCGACCAGGCGCGAAAGCGCCTCTCCATCCTCTGCGAGACCAGCGACGGCTTCCGCATCGGCGAGGAAGACCTCAAGATCCGGGGGCCGGGGGACGCCCTGGGAACGGCCCAGCACGGCGACCTCACCCTGAAAGCCGCCGATCTCTTCAAGGACGCGGATCTCCTGGCCGCGGCCAAGGAGGACGCGGAGGCCCTGCTCGCCTTGGACCCGGACCTCACCCGGCCCGAGCACCACCCCCTGCGCGAGCGCCTCGCCCTGCAGTACCAGGAACGCTGGCACTCCATCGACCTGGCCTAAAAAATGCTATGGAAGTCTCTATGAAACGGACCACGCGGACCCGGGGCAACGCCGTCCAAGAACGGCGGCGCTCGGCTCCGTCGAGCGCGGCGTGACCGACGACCTCATCGAGATCGTCCCCTATGACCCGGCATGGCCGGGGCTTTTCGCGCTGGAACGGAACGCCTTGCTCAAGGCCCTCGGCGGGCGCCGCGAAGCGCCGGCCGTGGAGCATGTCGGCAGCACGGCGGTCCCGGACCTGGCCGCCAAACCCACCATCGACCTCATGATCGGCGTCGACGATCCGCGCATGGACGAGGAGATACTCGCCGTGTTCTCCGGGCTCGGCTACCGCTACCTGGGAGAATACGGCATCCCCGGGCGCCATTTCTTCCGCAAAGGGAGCCCGCCCACCCACCATGTCCACTGGGTGCGCAAGGACGCCGACTTCTGGCACAAGCAGCGGGTCTATCGCGACTTCCTGCGGGCGCAACCCAAGGAAGCCGCGGCCTACGAGAAACTCAAGCGGAGCCTGGCCCTGGCGCATCGCCACGACCGGGCGGCCTACACGGCCTCCAAAGGGGCCTTCATCCTATCCCAATTGGAGCGGGCGTGGCGCTGGAGCAAAGCCCCCCTGATCATCTTCGACCTGGAGGCCACCTGCTGGGAAGGAGCCTACGATGCCGGGCGCATGGAGACCATCGAGATCGGCGCCCTCCGACTCGACTCGGAGCTCCGAGCGGCGGGCGAGTTCTCCTCTCCGGCGCGGCCGACGGCCGAGCCGGTCTTGAGCGATTTCTGCCGTTCCTTGACCGCCATCACTCAGGCCGAAGTCGACGCGGCCAAGCCTTTTCCCGAGGTTTTCGCCGAGTTCTTCCGTTGGGCCGGTCCCGGACCCCTGCGCCTGGCCTCCTGGAGCGACTACGACATCCGCCAGCTCCAGCGGGACTGCGCCCGGCACGGCATGCGCTATCCCGCCGCGCTGGAATCCCACATCGACCTGCGCTATCTCTTCGCCAAGCGGCGCTCCATGGAACCCTGCCCCATGACCCGCGCCTTGGAATTGCTCGGGCTGCCCCCGGAAGGACGCCTGCACCGGGGTCTCGACGACGCCAAGAACATCGCCCGCATCGCCCGGGACCTCATCGCGCGGATGCGCGAAGGACCCTGAGGAGACTCAGGCCTTCCGGCCCGAGCGCTTGCGCTTCTCCTTGGACCACACCGTCTCCAGGGCGGAGGCGAACTCCCCGCAGGAGCGATAGCGCTGGGCCGGGTCGGGGAAAAAAGCCCTGCGGAAGACCTCATCGAGCGCCTTGGGAAGGCCCGCGACGGCGACGGAGGGAGGCGTGCAGAGCATCCTCCTCTTCTGCTCGCCGTGGTCCGGGCCCGGGAAGGCCGCGACCCCCACGAGGAATTCATAGGCGCAGGCGGCCAAGGCGAAGACGTCCGAGGCGGGCAAGAGCGCTCCCCCGGCCTGTTCCGGCGCCATGTAAGCCGGGGCTTCCTCCTGAGGCACCCCCAAGAAATGAACCTTCGCCTTGCCCTCTCTCGAAAACGTAATATCGGAGGACCTAAGGCGGCCGTGAGCGACCCCCTGCGCATGGGCGGCGCCAAGCGCGGCCGCGGCTTGCGAAATCAGCTCCACGACCGCCGCCGGCGAAGCCCGATTACCCTTGCCGATCAGCGAGCTCACCGGGCTCCCCCCCATCGCGTCCAGGACCAGGCAGACCCTATCGTCCTCCTGCAGTATGCCCCTCATGGCCGCCAGCCCCGGGTGATGAACCTCCCTCGCCTTCCTTGCCGCGGCGGCCGCAGCCTTGGCCCCGGCTGGGGTGAATCCCGCGGCCTCGCGCAGAAGCCAGACGATCACGGGCTCCCCCTTCTTGACGTCCACCGCGGCGTAGCAGACGCCGAGCCTATCCTTGCCCAATTCTCTTTCGAGCCGGTAGGCACCCCCCAGCAGGACGTAGGAAGCCGATGCCCCTGAAACGACGGGCAGGGTCTGCGGCTGGGCGAGAACGCGCATATGCAGGCGGCCGAACACAAAGAACACCGCGATGAGGAACGCCGCCGCTCCCAAGCCGGCATACAGATTCCGTCTCAGCCTCCAATTCCTGAGCGTCCGCTCGTATTCGACCTCGTCCTCGCGCAGGAAGACTTCAAGACGCTCGCGGTAGTGGTTGATGTTCTTGACGAAGGCCACCATCTCCTGATGCGCGGAGTACTCGTCCAGGCCGGAGGGGAGGAATTTGGAGTATCCCCGATACTTATTCCGCTCGAGGACTTCGACGGCCTTGGAGTAGCCCCCATACTCGTTTTTCCCGAGGACCTCATCGAATTCCTTGCGGAGCTCATGGAGCCTCCTCATCCTTTCCTCGATCGCGCCGCGAAGGGACAGCCTTTTCGCCTGAAGGGAGGACGGATCGGAACTGGAGAAATAGGACTCGCGCAAAAGCTTGAGCTTCCCGAGGAGGGAATCGAGCTCTCCCTGCAGGGTCTCCATCTCCGCCTTCTGCCTCTTGAGCTCGCGCATCAGGGAGCCGCTCTGCGGCGGGCGGCGGTCTTCGACCGAGGGCGCCGGGCGCCCGGAGTGAGGCCGGGCAGGCCAGGAAAGAAGAAGGAGGATCATCATCGCCGCGAAAGAGAGGCGGCAGGGAACGGGGGCCGCGCTTGGATCACACACAGGCATCCCTCGCTCTGGGATCAAGGGGGATCAGGCTTCCCGGCCCGAGCGCTTGCGCTTCTCCTTGGACCACACCGTCTCCAGGGCGGAGGCGAACTCCCCGCAGGAGCGATAGCGCTGGGCCGGGTCGGGGAAAAAAGCCCTGCGGAAGACCTCATCGAGCGCCTTGGGAAGGCCCGCGACGGCGACGGAGGGAGGCGTGCAGAGCATCCTCCTCTTCTGCTCGCCGTGGTCCGGGCCCGGGAAGGCCGCGACCCCCACGAGGAATTCATAGGCGCAGGCGGCCAAGGCGAAGACGTCCGAGGCGGGCAAGAGCGCTCCCCCGGCCTGTTCCGGCGCCATGTACTCCTCGGCTCCCTCCTGGGGGACCCCGAGCATGTGCACCTTGGCCTTGCCCTCCTCGGAGAGGGCGATGTCGGCGGGCCTGAGCCTGCCGTGCAGGACTCGGCCGGCATGGGCCGCGTTAAGGGCGTCGGAAGCCTGGGACACGAGCCCGACGGCGGTGGCCAAGGACGCCCTTTTTCCTTCGCCCAGGAGCGAGTTCAGCGGGCTCCCTTCCATGGCGTCGAGGACCAGGCAGAGCCTGTCGTCCTCCTGCAATATGGCGCGTATGCCCGCGATGCCCGGATGGCGGACCGCCGCGGCCCTCTGCGCCGCGGCGGCCGCGGCCTTGGCCCCGGCCGGGGTGAATCCCGCGTCCTCGCGCAGAAGCCAGACGATCACGGGCCCACCCTTCTTGCCGTCCACGGCGCCGTAATAGACCCCGAGCCTGTGCTTGCCCCACTCCCGCTCCAAGCGGAAAGTCCCGCCCAGGAGCACATAGGAGGCCGACGCTCCGGACGCGGCGGGCAGGGCGTCAGGCTGGCCCAGCACGCGCATGCGCCAGCGGCCGAGGGAGAATAGCGCGATGAGCACCCCGACGGCGCCGCCCAGCCAGAGCAGGAGGTTCTGCCGCTTCTTCAAGGAATCGAGCGCCCCTTGGTATTCCTCCTCTTCGTTGTTCTTCAAGGTCTCCATGCGGTCGCGGAAATTGTTGTTCAAGCGGTAGACCAGGCTCATGTCCTCGATGGCCACCCACTGCTCCCTCATGTCGTCGGTGTGCAGATTCTAGGAGGCGACCTGGGTCACCCCATAGCGGATCTTGCGCTGTTCCAACTCGTCCTAGATGCGCT
>CAYWAR010000066.1:3069-9683 GCA_964455765.1 uncultured Elusimicrobia bacterium | reverse complement strand
GTCGGTCGCGTTGGACTCGGTGACGACTCCGCAGGGCGAGAGCCGGGAGGCGCTCGGAGGCTCCGCGGTCTTCTTCTCCCTGGCCGCCCGTCTCTTCACCGGGGTGAGCCTCGTCGGCGTCGTGGGGCGGGATTTCCCGGACGCCGCGCGGGCCATGCTCGCCGGCCGGGGCGTGGACCTCTCCGGGCTGGAAGCCGTCGACGGCGAGACCTTCCGCTGGGTCGGGCGTTTCGGCCGGGACCTCAATTGCGCCAAGACGCTCGCCACGCATCTCAACGTCTTCGAGACCTTCCGCCCCAAGCTGACCCAGCGCCAGAAGGAATGCCCCGCGGTGTTCCTGGCCAACATCGACCCCCAACTGCAGTGGGAGGTGCTGGCGCAGATGCGGTCCCCGGGTCTGGTGGCCTGCGACACCATGAATTTCTGGATCAGCGGGAAGCGCGCGGCCCTCAAGGAGCTGCTGAGCAAGGTGGACATCTTCTTCGTCAACGACGAGGAGGCGCGCAAGCTCGCGCGGGCGTCGAGCACCGTGGCCGCGGCGCGGACCCTGGGCCGTTGGGGCCCCTCGGTGGTGGTGGTCAAGAAGGGCGAGCACGGCGCCATGCTCTTCGCCGGAGGACGCATCTTCCCCTATCCCGCTTTCCCCATGGAGACGGTCAAGGATCCGACCGGGGCGGGGGACAGCTTCGCGGGCGCGTTCCTGGGCTCCCTGCTCTCCGGGCGCGAGGGGGAGCGGGACCTGCGCGCCTGCCTGCACGACCTTCCCCGGCTCAAGCGCGCCGTGGTCTGCGGTTCCGTGATGGCCTCCTTCACCGTGTCCGATTTCAGCACCCGGGCGCTCGAAGACCTCTCCCTTCCGGCCGTGAACGCGCGCATGCGCGAATACTCGGACCTCCTCTCCCTGGACGCTCCTGTCCCGGCTTGATCGAACTGCTCGGCCTCACCAAGCGCTTCGGCGACCTGACCGCGGTGGACGGCCTTTCCCTCAAGATCGAGCCGGGGGAGATATTCGGTTTCCTGGGCCCCAACGGAGCGGGGAAGACCACGACCATCAAGCTCCTCACCGGCCTCATGCGTCCCAGCTCCGGCGCCGCGAGGATCGCCGGCTTCGACGTCGTCGAGAGCCCCCTGGAGGCCAAGAGCGCGCTCGGCCTGGTCCCCGACGAGCCCTTCGTGTACCCGAAGCTGACCGGGGCGGAGTTCCTCCGGCTGGCGGGGGACCTGCGCTCGGTCCCCGACGAGGTCCAGCAGAAGCGCATCCCCGAGCTTCTGGAGATGTTCGAGCTCTCCGGCTGGGCGGGAGAGCTCCTGGAATCCTACTCCCACGGCATGCGCCAGAAGGTGGTGCTCGCTTCCGTGCTCCTGCACGAGCCCAAGGCGCTTCTCCTCGATGAGCCCTTGGTCGGGCTCGACCCCAAGAGCGCCCGCCTGGTCAAGGAGATATTCAAGACCCTCGCTTCCCGGGGCTGCGCCATACTCCTGTGCACCCACATCCTGGAGATCGCCGAGAAGATCTGCGACCGCATCGGCATCATGATCGAGGGCAAGATGATGGCCTGCGGCACGCTCGACGAGCTCCGCGGCCGCGCCTCCAAGTCGACGCAGGGACTGCCCCGAGGGCTCGAGGACGTGTTCCTGGAATTGACCGGCGCCGGGGAGTACTCGGCGCTGCTTAGGAATCTCTAAGGGGTCTCCAGATGATGCGGCATTTCGTCCCCCCGAACGAGCATCCCCCCGTGGGGGGGACGCTGAGGGTTCTCTTTCGCAGGCGGGGGCTCGCGGTCAAGAACCGCGTCCTGTCCATGACGCGCTGGGAATGGGGGCGCAACACCGCCTTCGTGCTCATGGGGCTTTGGATGCTCTCCGGGCTCCATTACGGCTTCTGGCGGCTCTTGGTCTTCCTCGACGGGGTGGAGCTCATCGGCGACCTGCTCCTTTGGAAGCTCACCGCGATGGCTTTGCTGACCACCTTCGGCATGGTGACGCTCTCGAGCCTCATCATCTCCCTGACCACGCTCTTTTACGCTTCGGACCTCCCGTTCCTCCTGAGGGAGCCGGTCCGCCTCCGCCTGATCTTCCTCGACAAATCCCTGGAAGCCGCGTTCTTCTCCTCCTGGATGATCGCCTTGGCGTTGTTCCCCTACGTCCTGGCGCTGGGGCGCGTGAAGGGCCTCGGGATGGATTTCTACGCCGTCTTCTTCCTCCTTCTCCCGCCCTTTCTCCTGCTGGCCGCGTCTATCGGCATGGCGATCACGCTCCTGCTGATGTATCTTTTCCCGTCCTCGAGGACCCGGGACGTCCTGTGGGTGCTTTCCAGCCTTTCCGTGGCGCTCATCTACGTGCTCCTGAGGCTCTCCCAGCCCGAGCAGCTCGTCCGGCCCGACGCGATGAAGGCCGCGGCCGCCTACTTGGGCTTCCTCCAGGCTCCCACGGCTCCCTATTCTCCCTCTTGGTGGCTTACCCAGGCCCTTTCCTCGTTCGTCCACGGCAACCGAGAGACCTTTTTGCGCAGGTCCCTGGAGGTCTGCGGCGCGGCCGCCGCCGCCTACGGGGGGCTGCTGTGGCTGGCCGGAGGGACGTACGCGCGCGGCTATTCCGGAGCTCAAGAGAGCCGGCGCGCGCGGCGCGGCGCTTTCATCCCGGCCACTCCGGAATCGCGCCTGGCCGCGTTCCTGGGGCGGGGACGCACGGTGGCCGTCCTATACTGGAAGGAGCGCACGACCTTCCTGCGGGACGTCAAGCATTGGTCGCAGATGGTCCTCATCGGAGCCCTCCTGTGCGTGTACCTCTTCAGCATCAACCGGCTTCCCCTGGACACCCCGGACCTCAAGAGCTTGGTCTGCTTCCTCAACATCGCCATCGCGGGGTTCGTCCTCTCGTCCTTGGGCCTGCGCTTCACCTTCCCCTCCATCAGCCTGGAGGGCAAGAGCTGGTGGATCGTGCGCTCGGCCCCCGTCGCGATCCGCTCGGTGATGCTGGAGAAGTTCCTCTTCTCCATCCTCCCCATGACGGGGATCGCGACGGCCCTGGTCGCCCTCTCCAACCACCTCCTCCAAAGCGGACGGTTCATCGGGAGCCTCTCGCTGGTCACGATCTGGGTGGCCGCCTGGGCGCTCTGCGCCATGGGGGTCGGGCTCGGGGCGGTCTTCCCCCGTTTCCGCGTGGAGAACATCCACCAGATCGAGTCCTCCGCCGGGGGCTTCGTCTACATGGCCTGCGCCTTGGCGTACATCGCCTTCGCGGTCGCCACCGAGGCGATCCCGGTGCGCATGTATTTCCAATCCCGCCTGGGGCAGCTCAACGCGTGGGACCCCGGACTCCTCCTCCTCAGCCTCGCCGCGTTCCTCCTCGTCAACGCCGCGGGCATCGCGCTGCCGTGGGCCTTAGGCCATTGGAGTCTCGAACGCCATGAAGAATAACAGGGACCGGAATCCGGGCTTTCTTGGGGTGCCTAGAAATCCCGGATTCCGGGATAGGGGGGCAATAACGACAGCAACGGCCCTCTTAACGGCGGCTGCTCTGATCGCGGCGGCGGCCTGGACCCCGGCGGCCGCGGGGCCGAGGATCGCGGTCGTCATCGACGATTTCGGGCTGACCTATCCCAAGAACGTGCCGGACGAGGAGTGGATGAAGCTGTCCTTCCCGCTCACCTTCGCCGTCATGCCGGAGTCTCCGCGTACGACGAAGGCCGCTCTCGCGGCCAAGGCCGCCGGGAAAGAGGTCATCATCCACTTCCCCTTCGACCCGTTCCTGAGCCTGCGCCTGCCTTCCCAGGAGGCCTCTCCCGAGGACATCCGCAAGGTAGGCGACCTCCTCGATAAGTCCTTTCGGACCATCCCCGGGGCGGTGGGCCTCAATAATCACCGTTCCTACAAGGCCACCCAGAACGCCCCGATCATGCGGGCGTTCATGAGCGAGTATCGCAAGAAGGGGCTCTACTTCCTCGACAGCGGCGTCTCCCCCAAGAGCGTGGCCGCCCGGGAAGCGGCCTCGGCCGGGATACGCTCCGCGCGCAACGACATATTCCTAGACGAGGCGCGCCGGCACGACAAGGTCTTCTGCCGCCGGATGCTCCGCCGGGCGGCGGAGATCGCGCGCAAGAAAGGACAGGCCGTGGCCATCGGCCACCATTATTTCCACGGAACTTTCGAGGGGCTCAAGGAGATGGTGCCGGAGCTCCAAAAAGAAGGCTTCGAGTTCGTCTTCGCATCGCAAGTCGTGCGTTAAGCCACGCCGTCGGGTCTTTCCCCCCAGGGTACATGGTCGCCCTCTCCGGTCGGGCGCCATTCGGGTCTCGACCTGCGCTCCGGCGTGTCCTGCCCCGGCCCCCACCCCCCGACAGCGCAAGGCCCGTGGGCGGAGGGGGCCACCGGCCCCCTCCCCCATGACACGCCCCTGGGTGAAAAGACCCGACGGCGTCTTGCCGAGGGACCAGGGATTTTCTTTAAGGTAGACCCGTTTTCAAGAGGCGGAGGAAGACGTCGGTGATCTTGGGGTCGAAGCGGCCCTCGGTCGCGGCGAGGTCCAGGGCGGCGGCGGCTTGCGCGGGCGGGAGAGGAGGGGTCCCCGGGCGCCGGAGGGTGAGGCGGTCATAGGCTTCCGCCAGGGAGATGATCCGGGCTTCGAGGCAGATCCGCGTCCCCGCGAGCCCGTCCGGATAGCCCGACCCGTCGAAGCGCTCCTGGTGCTGGCGTATGGCCTCGACGATCCCCGGATTGGAGGGGAGTCCGAGGCCGTCGATGGCCTCCTCCGCGCTCCGGACATGGGACTTCACCAACTCCTGGTCGGCGGGAGAGAGCCCGCTGATATCCTCGTCATGGCCCAGGAGCCTGTCGGGGAGATTGCGCTTGCCGATATCGTGCAGGAAAGCGGAGAGGAAGACGGTGCGCAGGGGCCGCTCCTCGAGGCCCATGGCCTGGGCGATGGCCGCGGCCAGGCCCGCGACCGCGTGGGCGTGCCCGACCGTCCCTTCCCGGGCTTCGATGGGGAGCATGGACTCCATGGGCAGGCTGACCTTCACCGATAACTCCCGGAAAGCCGCTCCCGCCTGTGCCGGCAAGCGGGGATCGGATAGGGGGTCGGCGAGTCCCTCCAAGAGGAAGGCCTCCTGGAGCGGGAAGTCCGCGGCATCCTCCACGGATACGCCCGAGGGGGAACCCGCGGGACCCCGGGAGCCGTCCGGGCGCGGGCGTTGGGCGAGCCGCATCGGGCGCGAGCGGAACCAGCGCCCGCCGTTCTCGAAGGCGAGCGCATCGGTCAATACTCCGCCCAGGGGACAGCGGGAGGCCAACCGGTCGGCCGTGTCGACGGCTTGGCCCATCACGGTGAAATTCATGCGGCTTTCCGATCCGATGAGAGCCGTAAGGCACCGGCCGCTGGCGACGCCGATGCGCAGCTTCCAGGGAAGGCCCAAAGAGAGCAGGCGTTCCTGCATCTTCAAGGCGGCCAGGGATGCGAGCAGGGCATGCTGGCGGGCCTCGTGCGGGACTCCGAATTCCACCTGCAGCCCTCGTCCGGAATAACGGTCGAGGTGTCCTCCAAAACGGGTGAACACCGGGTCGAGCGCGGAGAAGGCGCGATTGAGCTCCGCGACAAGGCTCTCCGGCGGGAGTTCCCGCGCGCGTGCGCCGGCGTCAACGAGATCCGCGCGAAGGACCGTCATCTCCCGGGATTCGTTGCGCACTTGATTATTGATGATCAGGCGGGCGAGGAGGGGGTCGAGCGTGGAGTTGAGCACGGCCTCGACCCGGGTCTTGTTGGCCTCCAGGGTCAGGTTGCGTTCTTCCAGGCGCTTGTAGGCCTTGGAGAGGGTCTCCTGCATGTCCGCCAGGCGGGAGAGAGTATCGCTCGCCTTGAAGAAGCGCGAGCGCAGCCTCTCGGTCAGGTGCCCGACCATGGCGCCGGTGAGGATCAGGAAGGAGCCCCAGGTGACCAGATGGAGGTAGAGGCCCATCCGGGTCAATTCCTGATAGAAGGAGTCGGGGTTGACGACCACGAAGAAAGTGACGACCAGGATGGAGAGGAGGCTGCCGAGCACCGCGCTGCGCGTGTTCATGAAATAACCCGCCAGCAGGATGGGAATGAAGTAGAAGTTGAGGAAGGAGAGCTTCTGGTCGATGAAATAGAGGATCAGGGCGATGGCCGAGAAGGTCAGGAGGACGAAAAAGCCCTCGAAGCTCCGGAAGAGGCGGTCCCTTAGGAAGGAGCGCAGGAAAGGGAGCAGGCGCGGCCGCGGCAAAAGACCGTCCGTCGCGAGCTCGATGGCGGGGTGCGGTTCCGTTCCCGGCGACGGATCGGTGCCTTCCATCCTGGCCTTTGGGAAGTGCGAACGGGGGGGTTGCCCTTAGCATAACCCCGGAGCCGGGGCTTGTCAATGGGAAAAATCTGCCGGCGGAGGGACTCGAACCCCCACGGTGCCGAGCACCGCGCGATTTTGAGTCGCGTGCGTCTGCCAATTCCGCCACGCCGGCGTCCAACGCCATTCCTTAGGGACGCCGCCACCGCTGGGCTCCGCCCTTCGAATGCAGCGCCGGCGTCGAACGCATTATATCCCGGAATCGGGGGGGGAAAACAAAGGATTAAAAGAAGAAGAGGGGGTGGTGAGTGATAAGTAA
>CAYWAR010000066.1:0-3059 GCA_964455765.1 uncultured Elusimicrobia bacterium | reverse complement strand
ATTCCGGTCTTGCTATGGTAAGATAACGCCTCGGGCGCCATGAAGAAGATACTTGTCGTGGACGACAACGCGGCCTTCAGCGAGCTCATCGAGATGGTGTTCAACGGCGAGTACGAGGTCCTCAAGGCCCAGGAGGGGCAGGAGGGGCTCCGGCTTGCCCAGGAGCGCCGTCCGGACGTCATCCTCCTGGACGTGATGATGCCGAAGGTCTCGGGGATCGAGATGCTCAGGATGCTCCAGGCCGACGCGGACACGCGCGCCATCCCGGTGGTCATCCTGACGGCCAGCCACTTCGACCCCTCGACGCAGGGGATGTTCAAGGAAGAGCCGAACGTGCGCTCCTTCCTGCGAAAGCCCTGCGGGGTCGAGCTCCTGCGCGGCGAGATACGCAAGGCGCTGGAACACGGGGGGAGCTGATGCCCGAACGGAGCGTCCTCATCATCGACGACGACCAGGCCTTGGTGACCATGCTCCGCGACGGGCTGGAGAACCTGGGCTACCGGGTGGCTTGCGCCTACGACAGCCTGCAGGGCGTGCTCATGGCGCATCAGATCCGTCCAGATATCATTATCCTCGATTTCCACATGCCGGCCGGCGGCGGGGCCACGGTCTACGAGCGGCTGCGGGGCTCGACGGACACGGCGCGCACCCCCATCGTCTTCACGACCGCGGCCAGCGTGCAGGAGGTCAAGGGCAGCATCCGCTCCACGCCGAACACCTACTTCCAGCAGAAGCCCGTGACGCTCGAGCGCATGCAGTCCGTCCTCGAGAAGATCCTGGACACCCTGCCCGTGCGCCGGTCGCCTGCCGCGCAGCCCGGCGCCCAGGGCCAGCCGGAGACCGCGCCGCCCCGGCCCGCGACGATGTCCGCGCCGCCCGCTCCGGTCTCGCCGCCGCCGTCCATGACGCCCACGAGGACGCCGGTCCCCTCGACCCCTCCGCGTCCCGTGTCGCCCCCGTATTCGACGCCCCCTCGTCCCGTGACGCCCCAGCCCTCCATCACCCCGCGCGCGACCCCGCCCCCGACCGCTCCCCCGCGCGGGACGCCGGTCCCCTCCATGGCCCCGCGAGTGGTGGACCTGCCGGTCCCGGGCGGCATGGGGAGCGGCGCGCCTTCCGGCGGGCGGCATCACGAGTTCGAGGTTCGAGTGCTCTACGCCGACACGGACAAGCTGGGCATCATCTACTACGCCAATTACTTCAAATATTTCGAGGCGGGGAGGACCGAGCTCCTGCGTTCTTTGGGGATACGCTACAAGAACCTGGAGCCCGACCGGAGACTGTATCTGCCGGCCGTCGAGGCGCGCTGCGAGTACCTCTCGCCCTGCCGCTACGACGAACTCCTGCGCGTGAGGTCCTGGCTCTCCTGGGTAGGGTTGGCGAGCCTATGCTTCCGCCACGAGATATTCAACAACGACCAGGGGGGGCGCCTGGTCGCGCGCGGTTTCTCCCGCCATGCCCTCGTCAACGACTCCTGGAAGCCGGTGCGGGTCCCCCGGGACCTGCGTTCCGTCCTGGAACGCTGCGTCATAAGAGATTGAGAAAGGAGGCGCCCCTCGGGCGCGACAGGAAGAACGCGCAGCGCGCTCCGTGCGCCGCGGTCTACAGGTAGGGGACTTCCACGCCCTTGAGGGTCAGCTTGGGCGCGGTCTGCGTCTCGGTGGAGTACCAATCCCAGGCCACCTCGATGAGGGCCTTGACCACGCAGGCGGCCGGGACTCCGAAGACGAGGCCGATGAAGCCGAACACTTTCCCGCCGACCATCAGCGACCCGAGGAAGATGAGGGGATGCAGGTGGACCGAGTGCCGGGCAATGATGGGCTGAAGAAGGGCCTCATCCGCCAGACGGATCCCCGAGAAGAGAAGGACCACCTTCAGCGGGGCCCAGATCGTGTGGAACTGGAAGAAGGCCACCAGTCCGCCGACCACCGCGCCCATGGCCGCGCCTAGATAGGGGACGAAGCTCGAGATGCCCGATAGCGTGGCCACGCCCAGCGCGTAATCCACCCGCATGACCATCAAGCCGATGTAGGAGGCCACGCCGATGGCCAGCGCCACGATGAATATGCCCCGCAGATAGTTCCCCAGGGCGGTGTCGATCTCGCTGAGCACATGCAGGACTTGCTCGACATAGCGGCTCGGGCAGGTCTGGATGGCTTTCTGGAGGATGGCGTCGGCGTCGGTCAGGATGAAGAAAGAGATGAAGGGCACCAGGAAGAGGAGGGAAAGGAGCGGGAAGAGTCCGAGGATGTAGGTCGGGATCTTGGGCAGCTGCTCCATGATGGGGTTGTACATGTGGAGGTTCATCTTCTCCACCAGGGACTGTCCGAAGGGGAGGCGATGCGCCACGTCGGTCTGCAGGGTCGTGAAGATCTCCTGGATGCGGGTGAAATACTGCGGGGCGCGCCCCTGGAGCAGGGCGAGTTCGGAGGTCATGGCCGGCACCAGGAGGCCGGCCGAGAGCGTGACCCCGGAGGCGATGATGAGGTAGAGGGCGGCTACGATGTGGGAGCGCTTGAGCCCTTTGGCCTCGAAGTGGTGGATGATGGGGTTGGCCAGGTAGGCGACCACGAAGCTGAGCAGGAACGGGATGAGCACGTCGTGGATGTGATAAAGGAAATAGAGCGCGCCGAGCCCGATGAAGAGCGCGGGCCAGGCGAAGGAGGGGGACCTGCGCCTGGGAGGGACGCTCATGCCTTGCTTTGGGGCCGTGGGTCTGAGCCGACCGTCGTGAGCTCCTGGGAGGTCTTGCGGAGCCGGGACGAAAGAAGGCGCGCCAAGTGGGTCATGATCGCGATGCCGATGCGGGGATGGGAGTGGAGCATCTCATCGAGCTTGGCCCGATAGAGCAGGAGGAGCGAGGAGCGCTCGGCCGCGTGGGCCGAGGCGGAGCGGGGGAGCTGCTCGAGGAGCGCCATTTCCCCGAAGAAGGAGCCGGGGCCCAGGACGGCAAGAACCTGGGCCTTGCCGTCCTGGCCGCGCTTGGTCAGCTCCACCTTCCCCGTCTCGACGATGAACAGGGCCCGGCCGATGTCTCCCTCCACGAAGAGCGCCTCGCC
>CAYWAR010000065.1:0-9686 GCA_964455765.1 uncultured Elusimicrobia bacterium | reverse complement strand
GAGCCGCCGTCCCTGGAGCGCGGAAGTTCTCCGCTCGCGAGGGGGGCGGCGGACATCGGCGCGACAGGGCCGGTCTGGAAGCGAAGAGCCGGCGCCGAGGCATGGGCGCGGACGATGCCCGAGGCCTGAGCCGGAGCGGCGGGCGCCGAGCGGGCGCCGAGCCCGGGACCGACCGGCGCGGCGAGAGTCGGGACGGAGGGGAGCGGGCCGGCGCCCGTGAGCAAGGAGGGGGCCGAGCGCGGCCCGGACCCCAAGGAGCCGCCGGACTGGAGCGAGCCCGCTGAAGCGCCCAGCGAGCCGGAGGAAGCGCCGCGCCGCGAGCAGGCCTGGGGGGGGCCCCGCGCGTGTTAAAACAGGGCCCCGGGGGGGCCCACCCGCTGGGCCGCGACGAGTCCGGAGGCGAGGGCCTTCCTGAAAGCGTTCATTTGAGGAACTCCATCATTAGGAGTGTAGCTCCGGCCCTGAGATCGCACCTGGGCCATGAGGTCTGATAAGGAAGGGAAAAGGTCCCATGTTTAAGAGGGTCTTTGGTCCGGTTACAGTATGTGACATTAATCATATTGAATCCTGACTAGCGTTCAGGTATATAACGATATGCCCATCGCGTGGTCGGACATCTTCCTCCCATGGCCCGGATCCTGAGCATCGAAGCCGACCAGGACATCCAGCACCTCATCGGGCATGTCCTATTCCAGCAAGGCTATGAAGTCCATTACGCCTGGAACGGCCAGGAAGGCTATGAAAAGATCCTCGCCCTGTCCCCGGGCCTGATACTCCTGGATCTGATGCTTCCCAGGATGAACGGAGTGGAGCTTCTGAAGAAGATCCAGGAGAACCGGTCCACCAAGGACATTCCCGTCATCATCGTCACGGCGTACGGGGATGAGGCGAACATGCTGGGGCAATCCGTCGTGGCCTTGGGAGCCTCGGCTTACCTGCGCAAGCCGGTGATGATCCCCGAACTGCTCTCCTGCGTCAAGCGGGTCTTGACCGGCTCGCCGCCGGCCATGAACGGAAAAAACGCGGCCGTCGAGGAGCTGAAAAGAGGCGTCGTCCGCGTCGACATGAAATTCCGCACCGTCTGGATCGACGACCGCCTGGTCGCCTCGCTGCCCGAGAAGGAGTTCATCCTGCTTAGGCGCCTCATCACCAGCCCCGGGCCCGTCCCCCAGGCGGAATTGCTGAAGACCCTGGGCTACGAGAGCGGCCAGAAAAACGCGCTCAAGCAGGTGGTCCACCGCCTGCGCCGGAAACTGGGGCCCGCCGAACTCCGCCGGATCAGGACAGCCGCCGACGGCTACGAGCTGATCGGCTGACGGGCATGTCCCGGTCGGAACGCCAGGCCGGTTACTCCTGGTAACACCCGTCCCATTGCCCGGGCTTTACGGTCCTGCTACACCATGGATGTGAACGCACCGCTGCGCCGTCTGCTGGACCTCCCGATTCGAATAAAACTCGCCCTCATCATCGGCATCCTGTTCTGCGATCTCGCCGTCGTCATCTGCATCGGCGTGGCGGGGATGTCCGTGCTGTCGAGCCTGCGCGCATACGTGGGCGGCGAGGGCCTATGGGCCAAAGCCCAGAAAAACGCCATTTACAGCCTGAGCAAGTACGCGCTCTCCCATGACGAGAAGGATTACCGGTCTTTCCTGGAACATCTTAAAGTCCCCCTGGGAGACAGGAAGGCCCGGCTGGAATTGGAGAAGCCCGAGCCCGATTTCCAGGCCTCGGACGCCGCCTTCGTGGAAGGGGGCAATCACCCGGAGGACGTGCGGGGGATGGCGCACCTCTTCCGGAGGTTCCATCGCTTCAAGCACATACGCCGGGCCGCGGACATCTGGCGGGAAGCCGACGGCGTGATCGCGCAGCTGCAGGACTTGGCCGGGAACCTGCATCAAGGCGTTTCCTCCGGCTCCGCCTCGCGGGAGGACATCCGCCGGTGGATACGCTCCCTGGACGCGCTCAACGCGAGACTGACGCGTCTGGAGAACGATTTCTCCTACACGCTCGGCGAGGCCTCCCGCTGGGCCAAGAAGGTGCTCTTCCGGGCCATGCTCGCCGGCTCCATCCTGCTCGGCTTCCTGAGCGCCGGCTTCGCCTTGCTCCTCAGCCGCGCCATCGCTTCGGGGATCGGCGAGGTCGCCCGGGGCGCCGCCCGAGCCGCGAAGGGCGACCTGGGAGCGCGAGTCCGCGTGGAGACCAAGGACGAACTCGGCTCCCTGGCCGACGCCTTCAACCACATGACCGGGAGCCTCTCCGAGCTGGATCGCCTGAAGAACGAGTTCATTTCTACAGTGTCGCACGAGCTGCGCACGCCCTTGACCCTGGCGATCGCGCCCCTGGAATCCCTCCTCGACGGCGAATTCGGGACGCTGGAAAAATCCCAGCGAGAGATGCTCGAGGTGATGCACAATAACTCCGTCCGCCTGCTCCAATTGGTGAGCGGATTGCTGGATTTCTCCAGGCTCGAAGCCGGCAAGATGGAGGTCCACCGCGAGCCGCTGGACATCACGGAGCTTACGCAAGCCGTCGCGGGAGATTTCCATCCCGCCATGAAGAGGAAGCGCCTGGATATCGAACTGAGCTTATCCGTCCCCAAAAGGCACGTGCGGATGGATCGCTACCTCTATGAACGCATCCTTTTCAACCTCTTATCCAACGCCGTCAAATTCACCCCCGAGGGCGGGAGCATTCGGGTCGCCTTGGGGCAGGAAGGGACGAAGCTCTCGCTCCTGGTCCGCGATACGGGGATCGGGGTATCGGAGATCGACCGCCGAGGCCTTTTCCAAAAGTTCCGCCAAGTCGAGTCGTCCGCGACGCGCAGGTTCGAAGGCACGGGCCTGGGACTTGCGCTGGTCAAGGAATTCTCGGGGCTTTTAGGCGGCTCGGAGCGCCTCGAAAGCGCTCCGGGGAAGGGCAGCGCGTTCACGGTGGAATGCTCCGCCCCCCCCTGCGAGGGACCCGGGCCGAAGGCTCAGCCGCCGCGCAAAGGCGGGGGCCTGCTTTCCGAGAGATTCGAAGCCGTGGTCCCGGACGCCCCCGCGCCGGCGGGCCCGGACGCCGAGGCGCGAGTGCTCATCGCGGAAGACAATATCGAGATGTCGGCCTATCTTCGCCGCCTCTTGGGCGGATTCTGCCGCGTCGAGACCCTCTCCGATGGGGCGCAGGCCTTGGAATCCATCCGCGCCTCGCCGCCCGACCTGCTCATCGCCGACATCATGATGCCCGGGAAGGACGGCCTGAGCCTTTGCCGGGATATCAAGACGGATCCGGCGGCCTCCTCGACTCTCGTCGTCCTCCTGACGGCCCTGAGCGACCGGGAGGCCCTGCGCCGCGGCTGGAGGGCGGGAGCCGACGAGTATCTATTCAAGCCCTTCCACCCCGACGAGGTGGTGACGCGCGTGCGGACATTGCTCTCCTCGGCGCGCGCGAGGAAGCGCGCGGAAGAGGCCCTGCTCCTAAAGACCCGGGAGCTGGAACGCTCCAACGCCGAACTGCGCCTATTCGCCTCCTTCGTCTCCCACGAACTGCAGGAGCCCCTGCGCAAGATCGCCACGTTCGCCTCCCTGCTTGACCCTTTGAGCTCCCGGCCGGACCCGGAGGAGCTGCGCCCCGTCGCCCGGATACAGGACTCGGCCAGGCGCATGCAGCTGCTCGTCTCGGACATCCTGACCCTATGCCGGGCGGACTTGGAGCGCCGGCCCCTGGAACAAGTGGACCTGGGGGAGCTGCTCCGGGAGGTCGCCGCAGAATTCCGGCCCGCCCTCGAAGAGGCGGGCGGCTCGATCCATCTGGAGCCTCTGCCCACGCTCGCGGCCGACCCCGTCCAAATGCGCCAGCTCTTCCGGAACCTCGTCTCCAACGCCTGCAAATTCCGCAAGGAAACGGAACCCCCGCGCATCGTCGTTTCCTTCCGCGAACCCAGGCCCGGCCTCGCGGAGATCAGCGTGGCCGACAACGGGATCGGTTTCGAGGACCAATACCGGGAGCGCATCTTCGAGCCCTTCGAGCGGCTCAACCGGAAGACCGCTTACCCGGGAAGCGGCCTGGGCCTGGCGATCTGCGAGCGCATCCTCCTGCGCCATGGAGGGAGGATCTCCGCCCGAAGCGAGCCCGGGAAGGGCTCGACTTTTTTCGTCGCATTGGCGTCGGCGGGAAAAGTTATGCCGGATGACAAACGCCGTATTGCGGCATGAGCGGCCGACTGCTACAAAATGGGTAAGGCAACTTTATGAGCGAACGACACGGGACCGCCGCTCTCCTGATCGCGGAAGACGATGATGAGGATTTCCTTCTCACCCAGAAGGCGTTCGAGAAAGCCGGGCTTCAGATCCCCCTGCACCGGGTCAAGGACGGAGAAGAACTCCTGGATTTCCTCCTGGGCGGCACGGATCCCGAAAGCATGGGAAAGGGCGTCCTCCTTATCCTGCTGGACCTGAACATGCCCCGCAAGAACGGACGCGACGCCCTGCGGGAGATAAAATCCCACCCGGGACTCAAGCGGCTTCCCGTGGTGGTCCTGACCACTTCCCGCCTTCCCGAGGATGTGACCTTGAGCTACGACCTCGGGGTCAACTCCTTCATCCGCAAGCCCTTCAGCTTTCCGGAGCTGGTGGACACGATCGCCGTTCTCAAGAAGTACTGGCTGGACGTGGTCGCCCTTCCCCCTACCGGAGGCAAGCCATGAAAGAGAAGGTTATCCGGGCCCTGCTCGTGGAGGATGATCCGGAGGATACGCTCCTGCTGATGAATCTCATGGCCCGCTCCACCTGGCCCTCCTTCCGCTTCACCCTGGACTGCGCCGAGGACCTCGCCTCCGGCCTCGCCGTCCTGGCCAAGGGCGGCATCGAGGTGGTCCTGCTCGACCTCATGCTCCCCGACAGCCGCGGCATCGAGACCGTGCGCGCGGTCCGCTCCGGCTTTCCCGACGTCCCCCTGGTCGTGCTTACCGGCTTGCGCGACGAGGCCATGGGCCTGGAGGCCGTGGCGCAGGGCGCGCAGGACTACCAGGTCAAGGGGAACATCGACGGCCACGCCCTCAAGCGCACCATCAGCTACGCGGTGGAGCGCCACCGCATGCTGGCCCGCCTCAAGAACGTCATCGAGGGCGCGGCGGACGCCATGGTGGTGGTGGACTCCAAGCGCATGGTCCGCTTCCTCAACCCGGCGGCGCGGGCCCTTTTCGGGCGCGGCGGCGAACCGATGCTGGGCAAACCCTTCCCCTATCCGCTCCCCTCCCAGGATTCCGGCGAGCTGGTCCTCCGGACGGAGGGGGTCGAGCGCGTCGCCGAGATGAAGGTCTCGGAGATCGAGTGGGAGGACGAGCCCGCCCGCCTCGCCTCCATCCGGGACATCACGGACCTGCGCCGGCTCGAGCAGCTCAAAGCCGAGATCCTGGAGCGCAGGCGCATGGACAAGCTCAAGGACGAGCTCATGAGCGCGGTCTCCCATGAG
Source organism: uncultured Elusimicrobia bacterium (assembly GCA_964455765.1). Taxonomy (GTDB): domain Bacteria; phylum Elusimicrobiota; class Elusimicrobia; order UBA1565; family UBA1565; genus CAYHRV01. The sequence continues at coordinate 4,232 of CAYWAR010000065.1, read as the reverse complement.
ATGCGCAATCCCTTGACCATCATCAAGGCCACATCGAGCAACGTCAAGGACGGCCTTACCGGCCCCATCACGGAACAACAGGCCGACATGATGCTTCTGCAGTACAAGAACATCCTGCGCCTGGAGAAGATATTGGACAACATCCTCGATCTCGCCCGCCTGGAATCCGGAAAGGCGCGGATCGATCCCCGGCCGCTCAACGCGGCTCAGATCGTCTGGGACACGGTGCTCGGCTTTCAGCTCCTGGCGATGGAACGCAACATCCGGATCGAACAGAGGATCCCCCCCGGCCTCCCCCTCATCCACGCGGACTCCGAGCTGTTCATCCAGGTCCTGAGCAACCTCATCGATAACGCCGCGCGCTTCACCGCCTCGCGCATCCTCATCACCGCCGAGGCCGTGGAGGAGGAGGCCCCCTCCGGGAGCGGAAAAGGACCGCCCTCCGGGGACCCCGGCCCCTTGGCCGCGGGCGGCGTGTCCGTCCTGACCGCGCGCAAATACGTGCGCTTGAGCGTCATCGACGACGGCCGCGGCATCCCCAAGGACCGCATCCCGGAGCTCTTCAATAAATTCGTCCAGATAAACCGCTCCAACGAAGGCGAGGGGTACAAGGGGACCGGCCTGGGCCTGGCCATTTGCAAGGAGATCGTCGAGCGCCACGAGGGCCGCATCTGGGTCGAGTGCGACGAGGGGAAAGGGGCCCGCTTCCACTTCCAAATCCCCCAGGAGACTCCGGGAGGAGAACATGTCCAGCCTCAATGAGCCGCCGCTGGTGCTGATGGTCGACGACGACGCGGACTTCCAGGGCATCGTCAGGGGCTGGCTCTTGCCGGAGTTCGAGCACGTCGGCCTCGGCAACGGGGAGGACCTGCTCGATGAGATAGAGGCCCTGGACCCCGACCTCATCATCATGGACGTGCGCATGCCGGGTCCCGACGGCTTCAAGCTCTGCGGCCAGATCCGCGCGGACCGGCGCTTCGACGCCGTCCCCATCCTCTTCCTCACCGGCTGCAAGGAGGACGCGGACTTCATCAAGAACCTCGATGCCGGCGGCTCCGCGTACATGACCAAGCCCGTGGACCGCAAGCGCCTGCTCTCCGTGGTCCGCGAGCTTATCGGAGCGGTTTCCGCGTAGCCGCCGCCCGGCGGACCTCCGGAAAGGACCGATGAATAGAATCGCGCGCCTCATGACCATCTCGGAGGAGCCCGTGGTGATCGCCGACCATCGCGGGATCATCACCTATGCCAACCCCGAGTTCGAATCCGTGTTCGGTTGGGGCGCGGGGGAGATACTCGGCAAGCACCTGAGCGTCATCATCCCCAAGGACTCCCACGACGCCCACAATGTGGGCTTCTCCCGCTTCCTGACGACCTCCAAAAGCGTCATCCTCGGCGAGCCCCTGCGCCTGAGAGCCGTGAGGAAGGACGGCCGGGAGTTCGAGGCGGAGCACCTCATCATCGCCGAGAGAACGGGAGGGGACTGGCTCTTCGGAGCCGTCATCCGGCCGCTCGGATCGGATTCTCATGCGGCCTGACCTCGGCCCCTCCGGGGACACGGCCGACGACCTGATCAAGCGCCTGTCCACGACCCTGGGAAAATTGGAGATCGCGCTCGGCGCGACACGGGACGCCGTCGTCTGGACCGACGAGCAGGGAAGGATCCAATGGTGCAACGCCGCCTTCGACCTCCTGTCCGGCGGGAAGCGCATCGAGATGCTCGGGCGCGGTCTCGAGCAGACGCTCCAGCTGGAACAGGAAGGCAGGCCGCTCCCCTCCGATTCCCAGCCCTGGTCCCGAGTGCTCGCCGCGCGCGGCCCGGTGAACGGGACCTATGAGATGAAGAAAGGCGGAGTCCTCTTGACCCTGGAGGTAAATGGGAACTGGGCTCAGATCAACGACGCGAGTTCCCTGGCCGTCTTCACGCTCCGGGACATCAGCGAGCGCACGCGGGCCGAGGAGGCGCTTGGCTTTCAGGACCCGGACGCCGCAGGGACCGCGCGAGAGGAGAACGACCCGCGCGCGGCCTCCGAGCCCGGCGCCGCGCCTCTCCCCGGGCGGGAATGGCCCCTTTGGGCGCTTGCCGCCGTTCTTGCCGCCGTCTACCTTCTCGCCGGGAAACTGGGGCTCCGATTCGCCTTCGTCCACCCCAGCGCGACCCCGGTGTGGGCGCCGGCCGGGATCGCCTTGGCGGCTTTCCTGCTCTGGGGCGGCCGCGTCTGGCCGGGCATATTCCTGGGAGCTTTCCTGACGAACATCCTGACGGCGGGCTCGATCGCGACGTCGCTGGCCATCGCCTCCGGGAACACGCTCGAAGGCCTGCTCGGAGCCGCCCTGGTCCGGCGCTTCGCCGGCGGCCTGAACTTCGCGCGGGAGGCGCGAAACATCTTCAAATTCGCGGCGCTCGCGGCCATGGCGAGCACGGCGCTCGGCGCCGCCATCGGCGTGAGCGCGCTCTGCGCGGCGGGCTTCGCCGCGTGGAACGATTATGGGGCCATCTGGCTGACCTGGTGGCTCGGGGACGCCGTGGGCGACGTCCTCGTGGCTCCTCTCATGGTCTTATGTTTCCTCGATCCCCGCCCGCGCTGGACCCGGGCCGAGGCGCTGGAGGGCGTTCTCCTTCTGGCCGCGCTGGCCCTCGTCGGCCAGACCGCATTCGGCGATCCGCTTCACGAGGCCCTGCGCCGGTTCCCCCTAGATTTCCTGTGCGTGCCCCTTCTCCTTTGGGCGGCGTTCCGGTTCTCCCCGCGGGAAACGGCCGCGGCCTCTCTGCTGCTCTCCGCGGCCGCCATCTGGGGCACCCTTAAAGGCGGTGGCCCTTTCCAGGCCGGAAACCCCAACGCCTCCCTGCTCAACCTCCAGGCCTTCATGGGAGTCAACGCGCTCATGGCCTTGTCCCTGGCCGCGGTGGTCTCCCGGCAGAAAGAAGCCGAGCGGACCCTACTCCTGGAGCACGGCGACCTCTCCGCGCGCATAGCCCAGCGCACCGCGGCCCTCTCCCGCGCCAACGATTCCCTGCGCCTGGAGATCACCGACCGCAAGAAGGCCGAGGAGGAGTTCCGGGGCCTGCTGGAGTCCGCGCCGGACGCGATGGTCATCGCCGACTCCAAGGGAACCGTCACCCTGCTCAACGGACAGGCCGAAAAGCTCTTCGGCTACTCCCGCGACGAGCTCCTGGGAAGGCCCGTGGAATTGCTCCTGCCCGAGCGCTTGCGCGAACTCCACACAGCGCACCGCTCGGGATATTCCAAGGAGCCGCGCAACCGCGCCATGGGGGCGGGATTGGAGCTCTACGGCCGGCGCAAGGACGGGACGGAGTTCCCCGTGGAGATCAGCCTGGGCCCCATCCGGACGGAGGAAGGACTGCTCGTGATGAGCGCGATACGCGACGTGACGGAGCGCAAGCGCGCGGAGGAGGAGCTGAAGTTCAAGACGGAGGAGGTTGCGCGCGCCAACTCCGAATTAATCCTCTTCGCCTCCATCGTCTCCCACGAGCTCCAGGAGCCCTTGCGCAAGATACTGACCTTCGGCGGCCTGCTCAAGGATTCGAAACTCGACCCGTCATCCGAGGAGGCGCAGTACGCCCACCGGATGCAGGTCTCCGCCGGGCATATGCAGAGGCTCGTCGAAGACATACTGACCCTTTGCCGGACGAGCACCCAGCTCCACCCCTTGGAGGCCGTGGACCTCGACGAGCTGCTCCGGGAGGTCGCCTCCGACTTCAAGGACCGCCTTGAGCAGGCCGGGGGCGGCATAGAATCCGAGCCCCTTCCCACGCTCGCGGCCGACCCGCTTCAGATGCGCCAGCTCTTCGCCAACCTGATCTCCAACGCCTGCAAGTTTCGCAAAGAGGGCGAACCCCCGCGCATCGCGGTCTCCTGCCGCAGGCCCAAGCCGGGCCTCGTCGAGATAACCGTCTCCGACAACGGCATCGGCTTCGAGGAGCGCTACAAGGAGAAGATATTCCAGCCCTTCCAGCGCCTCAACCGCAGGAGCGACTACCCGGGGAGCGGCATCGGCCTGGCCATTTGCGACCGCATCCTGACGCGCCACGGGGGGAACATCGCGGCCAGGAGCGCCCCGGGGCGAGGCGCCTCGTTCACCTTCACCTTGCCCGAGCAGGACCCGGCCCTGAGCCCGAAGGGAGGAGGAGACCATGGCGACCATCGAAGACCTGCTTAAGGCCAAGGGGCGGGAGGTGCATTCCATCTCCCCGCAGGCCACGCTCCTGGAGG
>CAYWAR010000064.1:0-9696 GCA_964455765.1 uncultured Elusimicrobia bacterium | reverse complement strand
CGGGTGGCTCACTTTTCGTTAGCAGAAGTGGGTCAATTTTCGTTAGCGGCAGGGCCCAGAAGTCCCGAGAATATCCAGATGTTTGTGATGGAGGGTGATATGGCAGACGGAGGGTTCGCAAGGACTTGAGATAACGCCGAAGTGCTGCTTTGCAGCCGTTCTTGGTCGGAGCAAGAATTACAATATCATCACAAAACCTTATGTAGAGGCTTTTGGCCTCAATTCGACCTGATCGCAGGAATCGTTGAACGCCGGAGTCTGCTTTCGAGAGGATGATGTTCGCCAATAGGCACGAAATTGCTGAGCCCTGCGGGATGCCATATTTGAGAGATGGCTGTATTTGAAGACGCATCACGGCTTCCCGCGGGTCGGCAAATTGTTCGCTATTCAAATTCCTATGATGATAATCCTGCAAAGCTCGGGGAATGGCTTCCGTGTAGAAGGAGTATCCAGCCAAGAAGCTGTCAATAAATCTGAGAGCTCTGGAGTGAAGGCGGATGCAATGACGCGAGAGAAATGATTTGAATTCTGCCCGGATGGCGGTGTGGGAAACTGCATCAAAGAACCCTTGAATATCACATTCTGTCACCCAAATATTCTTTTTTGCACCAATAGAGACTCGGTGGCAAAGAATCTTATCAATCGCGTCATGATGTGTGGGCGGTGATTGGCCGTTCCTGGGGGAGCGAAAGGCAAGACAATTGCTGTAGAGTGCCGGGTCAATGCGGTCCCGAATATAGGCTGCGAAGCAGCTCGAAAGGACCGAATTTCGAAGAGAGTAGACGGCCAGGAGGCGTTGTTTTCCATTAGGTGCGGTTGCTTTCTTTGGGATAGCCAATATTTTGGCAGGTTTATATATTTTTTTCGATTTCCAATATTTTGCCCCCCTTTGGATGTCAATAATTAATCGTTTTAAATTCTGAGCCCAGGGATAAGGGGGGATGGTTAGACGGACAATTTTTAGAACTTCGCGAGCAAGCACTTCAGCTTGCAGGGATGGCCCGTCTATATTGGTCCTCAGTCGCATCGTTCGGTCAGGACGGGGCCAATGGTGGCGGGGTGGAAGAAGGCGGAACAGTTCTGGTTTCCCTTTGGCGTAGGGATTGTTGCCGCCGACCACATTGACGAAGAACTGGTCTTTTCGACGCAGACGTGCCGAGGCTACTCTCTTGCGGCAAAGGTAGCGTACGATGCGAGTGTCTGTGAAGTATTGATCAAGTCGCCGGGGCAAAGTAAATTGGTGTCTCAGTGATTGCCTTGGATATGATTCTCGACCTAATAGCGGCGCATTTGTTCTCCCGGAGAGGCACCGCTCTCCACATATTCGGGAGGCCTAGTCCTGACAGCTTACAGGCAAGGCGTACACCACTGAGACATGGCATCGTACATCATTCAGCCCTTGGGAATCTTCTCATGAACGTGCGGTCGGGCAGGGTTCTGGATTATTGTCCACCGACGGAGCGAATCCGTGCCCACTTTGCGCGTTCTTGCGCCGTTCGGCCCCCGCTTGATGTCTGCCTATTAATGGGGGAAACGTCGGTCAACATACGGATCGGTAGCCGTAGCTATTGGAACTCCTATCGACGTTCAACAGAAAATATCCATTGACAGCATTGAACATGGGCGTTATACTGGAAGTATGGGAGTACAGAAGTAAGGAGATAATTCAATGCCTGAATTGATGGTGGCGCCGGTAACTAAAAAGGGCCAAGTCACCCTACCGAAGTCGGTTCGCACGATACTCCGGTTAAAGTCCGGGCCGGATATGGTGGCATTCCGAGTGGAGCGTAATGGGAAGGTCGAAATCGTGCCCATCGAGATCAAAGAAAAGAAAACCTCGCCTTACACCGATAAAGAATGGAATAAGATCGAGGGCCTGGCGAATCAAAAGGGGAAATCATTCAGCTCGGCTGAGGCAGCCAGGCGCCATCTTAAAAATCTATAATCGCGCGTGCGCTTTGAATTCAAACCCTCTTTTGGGCGGTCTCTGAAGGTTTTCCCGCCTCCGCAACGACACCAGATCAAAGGCACCGCAGGCAAGCTTATCCATTTTTACACCACAGGGGAAAAGACTCCCGGCCTTGGCATCACGCATCTTCGCGGCGAATTCTGGGAGGGCCGCTCAGGACTTAGAGAACGGGTCCTCTACCGCTGGCGTAGCGACCTTCCCCCCAAAAACTGGGCCAGATCCAGGTTTAGAAAAGTGTTAATTTGAAGTCCTCCTGAAGGGGGGAAGGGCGATGAAAAAGCGGTTTACAATAAAGCCTGACTCTTGGGCCCAATAAGCAAGAGGCATGAAGTGTTATGCTGGAGTCATATCATGAATGCCATTGGGAACATTCCGTTAGCAATGCTTCTATCTTGCTTTGTGGCGGTGGAATGTCGCGCAGACCCTTTCCAGACCTATTGTGAAATTCGCCCTCTTGATTCTTTGGGGCAGATCGTTGTGTCCGCTGGGACTGTTGACATGAAAATCTTGCGGCCCTCAGCCACGATAAGAGACTCGTTGCTGCCCGGTTCGACCGATCTGCTCAAGCTTGAAAGAAATATGCGCCTGGGCTCTTACAAGATACGCGTTGTTCTGGAACTTCAGCCGCCGACAGGCACGGGACCAGGCGGAGGACTATCCATGGCCTGGATGACGGTATATTCGAACGGCAGGAAGAAAATTGACCTCCCTTGCGGCTGGCTGTCCCAGAATCCAATGCAAGTTTGGAAAGTCACTCTGCATCGGACCGGCTTCATAGATATTACCGCCTTTGCTGATGAGAAGGTTCTTGAAGCGCCATTGAGCACGCTTTGGCTCGACAGCAAGGATCTTATCGATATGGAAACTCTCAAACCATCGGAAGGCCCACCGACTCACTAGCGCAGCAAATTCTGTCGCTCAAGTATCACAAGTCCGCTCCCATACAACACAGTCATGGTAGCGTGGTGTCCAGGTGGTGTCTAGTGAGCCCGCAAAGAGGCGCAAACCTGGGCAAAAGGGAGGAGGGGGCCTTTGGGCGCTATGATTCGCCCCGGCTGATCGCGGCGCGGATGGTGTGGACGAGTTGGAAGCCCGAGACGATGGCGCCGGGGATGGCGCGGGCGTAGCCCTGCGTCGCGGCCTCCCAGTGGCCGGAATCGGCTCCGTCGAGGGAGAGCGCGGCGTCCATCGGGGTAAATAGGATGAACCGGAGCACGGCGATGAGCTGTGCCACGTTCACCGTGAGCGCGGCCGGCTGGGCCCCGGGCAGGCCCTTCCAGAGGAGCGTTCCGATGCCGCCCTCCACCGCGTAGAAGGCCGCGACCGCGGCCAGAGAGTGGCCGACGATCGGGCCGGCCCTGAGGTCGGGGTAGAGGAAGGCTTCCACCACGAACCAGAGCGGGGCCAGATAGTAATAGCCCCGGCTGAGCTTGTTCGCTAAGGGTCCCATGGGGCTATTTTAGGTAAAATAGAAGGCGATTCCATGAGGCGCCATGCTCCAGCTTAAAGCCAAGGGCCCCGATCTCTGGGACAGCATCATCCCGGAGGAGGCGCGAGCCCTGCCCGAGGAGTTGGCGCACGCCGACGAGCTTCTGAGCGATGAGCGCTTCATGGAGCCCTTCGTGAGCCGCTTCGATGAGAAGACGGGACGCCGCGGCCTGCCCGTGGCCACTTATCTGAGGCTCATGTACCTGCGGCGCAAGCACCGGCTCGGCTACGACGCTTTGGCAAGCGAGGTCGCGGCCTCCATCCAGTGGCGCGTCTTCTGCGGGATCGGTTCCCAGGACAAGGTCCCCAGCCCCAGCACCCTGGCTGGGCTCACCCAGAAATATGGCGAGGAGACGCTTATCGAGCTCTATCGCCTGGTGTCCGAGGACCTGGCCGATTGGAAGATCCGGCGCCGACGCAAGGCGGGCGAGGCCGGTCCGATCCGGCGCGCTCAGCACGGCGGGCTGGGCCGCCGGCTGGCAAGGCTCCCCGGGGTGGGTCCAGCGCTGGGGCGTCTTCTGGAGAAGGCGCGCGCGGCCCTCTCGGCTGAAGCGGCCCGCTTGAGCGGCGGTAAAAAGCCTCAGCGGAGCGTCGACCGCAGGCTGATGGGGATAGTTCAGCGGACCATGGACCAGGCCCGGCGCTTGGCCGGCCGGATCAAGGACCTCCGGCTTCGGCGCAAGGTCCAGATGACGCTGGACCTGCCGGACTAGGCCGTAAAAGACCAGCCCCCTCGCCGCAAGCGGCGAGGGGGCCGTGTTCAGGCGGTGTTCGTCAGCTGTTTAGAGCTTTTTGACGTTGCCGGCGCGGGGGCCCTTTTCGGCCTGTTCCACGCTGAACTCCACGGCCTGGTTCTCGGCCAAAGTCTTGAAGCCATCGCCCAGGATGGACGAATGGTGAACGAACAGGTCCTTGGACCCGTCGTCAGGCGTGATGAACCCGAAGCCCTTCTGATCGTTGAACCACTTTACTTTTCCGGTAGCCATTATCTTGTTATCCTCTCGAATTGCGTCTCGCTCACATACGTCTTGTGTGGCGGGGAAAGCGTCTTCCCACGAAGATAGTATAGCATGGATCGGGACGATTTCGACGCGGAAAAAGTCCGGATTTATCAAATTATCGTAAAAACGACGATATGGGCCTTTAGTCCCTGATTCCCTATAGGGGCGGGAGGCTACGCTATCGGTATGAAGCTCTGGGCGACGATGACGCTCCTGGCCCTCGCCGGACCCGCGGCCGGGGCGTCCCAGGAAGCTCCCAAGCCAGACCCCGTCGTCGCGCTGGTGCTCGGGGACCTCAACGAGCAGGAACGCTGGCTCTACGGCATGTACGCCGGCGCCCCGGCCCGGCTCAAGGCCCTGCGCATCCGCGGCGGGCAGGTGGATCTTCGGGACGCCGATGAGAAGCGCAAGTTCCTGGCGGACACGCGCAAGAAGCTGGTGAATTTCGTTGAAAAAGAATACGGCCTCAACGGCGGCGAGTTCGGGATGCTCAGCGCGGTCATCACGGACCCGGCCAAGGCCGAGGCCTTCCGCGCCGAGGCCGCCCAAGCGGGGCCGGCCGACAAGGAAGCTCAGAAAGCCTTGATCGGACGCTGGCGCAAGGAGATCGTCGGCTGGGCCGAGGGTTATATGGCGGCCAAGCACGAGACCGACCTGGACGCCAAGACCGTGGAGGGGATGATCGGCCCGGAAGAGAGGGCCCTTTTAGAGCAGATGCGGCGCAACGACGAGAGGGGCTTCAAGGTCGGGACCTTCACGAAGTGGATCGGAGAGGCCAATCGGAAGATGGCCGCGGGCAACCCCGAGGGGCGCAGAAAGGCGCTCGATCTGGTGAAGAGGGCGCGCGAGGGCATGAACGAGAATATCGGGAAATACCTGGAACTGCCCGAGATCGCCAAGCTCCGCGAGAAGAAGGATATCGTCGTGGTCAAGGCCGAGACGGCTCCGGAAGAGAAGCCGGAGGCCAAACCTGCGCCGGAAACCCCCGCGCAGGCCTCGGAGTCCGGGGACCGGAGCGGGAAGATGGATTCCGCGATGAAGGAATTGGAGAACGCCGCGAAGGCCTCCGAGGGGGCGGCCTCGGCGGATTCCCAGGAAATGATGCTGGCCGGCGCCATGACGCCGTTCTCCGGAGGGGATTCTGAGGGGCGCGTCGTGGACGCGGTGGCTTCCCCGAGCGCGGGTCAGTATTCGGCAAGCCCTGCCGCGGCGGGGCTGGAGCCCTCCTCGGCTTGTCCGGCTCCTCAAAAGGGCTTGAGGATCCAGGGAGTGCCGGAACCCTCGGCTCAGCCGGAGGCGAAGAAGGCGGAGGGGAAAGGGGCCGGTTTCGGGTCTTTCTTCGCCATGATCGGGGCCGCCCTGGCCGCGGTCGGCGCATTCTTCACGCAGAAACTCTAGCCGGGTCCAAAGGCCTATATTGGTCATGGGCGCGCCTATGGTAATTTCATGAGGCCGGATCAAGCCGCATCCGAGGTGGAGCTCATGAGATTGCTGGCCGCCATCCTTCTGTTCCCTTCCGTCGCGTGGTGTTCCGATTGGGCGCCGGTGGTTCCCGAGGACTTGAAGGCCGCCATCGAGAAGCCCTTCACCAAGCCCACCGGCCAGAACCGCTATCCCGCCCTGCACCTGCTCAACCGCTTCCGCGCGACCCGGCTCGTCCGGGAACTGGGGGGCAAGCGCTACCAGGTCTCCCTTCAGATGAACCGCACCGACACCTGGCATCTCGTCCTCCTTCCCGAGGGCGGCAACGTCCATGAGCCCGAGGCCGTCATCCCCATGAGGGCCTTCCGGGACGGACGCAAGGAAGAGGTCGCGGGGCGGCTCTGGAGCCTCTCGCTCACCGGCCCGGCCCATGACCCGAGCGCCGTCTTCGCCGACGCCTCCGGCGCGCTCGTCGAGGTCCGCGTGGCGGATGCCGAGGCGGCCACCTACGAGTCCGCGGCCCCGGTTTATTCCATGGGCCCTGAGTGGAGGCTGCTCTACCAAATCGAGGTCTGGGACGCGGCGGGCGCCCGGAGCCTCGTCTTCATGGAGAAGGAAGGGGAGTTCGTCCTCTACCACATCGTCGGGATCGAAGGGGTGGATTGGACGCGGGAAGTCTTCCGCCAGGCCGGCAAACGCAAGATCGCCCTAAGCTTCGATGACGAGGGCCGACTCGTCGTCCGTCCCGTTGAACCGGCCGAATAGAGCTAGCCCGGTCCTTTTCAGCTCATCAACTTGCGTTTGAGGATGCTGCGTAGGTTCTTGGCGAAATCCGCCGCGTCCTTGAGCCACCAGCCGTGGCCCGGCGGGAATAAGTCGAGCACGAGCTGGGCTTGCGGGCCCAGGCCCACGCCGTGCACCTCGACGTCCTTGTTGGCCTTGATCATGGCGCGGTACTGGTCGCGGTCGAAGTTGTAGTCCGGGTCCCCATCGTTGACCATGATGATGAGCTTCTCGCCCCGGCCCAGGCGCGAGCGCTCGATGGCTTCCTTGAGGGCCACATGCGCCTCCGTCGAGCCGGAACCCTCCATAACGGCCTTGACGATGGCGGTCTTGAGCTCCGGGGTGACGCGCTGGTTGTAGGGCTTGATCACCTTGGGATTGCTGTCGAATTTGACGATCTCATAAACCACTCCGGGAAGCTTCTCTAGGGACTCCATGAGCATGACGGCGCCCTCGAGGGCGCGGAGTTTCTTCTCGCGGTCCATGCTCCCGCTGGTGTCGATGAGCAGGGAGACGCGGTAGAGCATCTTGTTGGGGGCCAAATCCTCCTTGAAGATGTCGCGCTTGCCGGCCGGGATGCGGTTGAGCGTGTCGGGGTCCAATTCCCCGGAATAGCGGTTGCGGATGGTGCGGCGGCGTATCTTCTGCTTGAGCGCCTGGCTGAGCTGTTGGCGGGTCAGGGAGATGAGATGGCGGACCTTGTTGTAGATCTCCTGGTATTCGGAGCGGTCTTCCTCGCTCAAGTCCTTGTGGGTCTCATCGGCCTTGTTCAGACGCTCCTTCTGTTTGGCCGTCTGAGCCGGGTCCGGCTCCGACTGACCCGCGCTCTTGCCGGCCGCCTCCCCTGAGTCCTTCTCGCCTTTTTCCCCTTTATCTCCCTTCTGTCCCTGCTGTCCTTCTTGTCCATCCTGCTTTTGGCCCATCTTCTCGCGCAGTTCCTCGAGCTCCTTCTTGGCCTGCTCGCGCTGGGCGTCGCTCATCTTCTCCGGGCTGTCGACGAGCTTGCTGGCGTGCTCGTCGCGGAACTTCTTGGAGGCCTCTTCCAGGGCGCGCTTGGCCTGTTCCTCGGTCATGGGCTTCTTTTGTCCGCCCTTCTTGCCCGCTTTGGGCTTGCCCTTGGAGGGCTTACCGGAGGGGCTCTGCGAGCCGCCCTGCTGGGAGTCGCCGTCCTGGCCTTCGCCGCCCTCCTGTCCTTCCTGACCCTCCTGCCCTTCCCCGTCTCCCTTCTGCATGTCCTTGGAGGCCTCATCGAGGAGCTCTTGGTAGATGGGCCAGATCTCGTTCTTGACGATCGTGAAGGCTTTCTTCGCGTCGGGCTCGGCCGAGGCGCGGGCGATGGCCTTGGCCGCGCGCGCCAACGCGTCCTTGACCCGCTCGTCGACGACGCGCGGGTCCTCCTTGCCGGTCCACCAGCGGTAGATGAGCGCGTAATTGAATTGAAGGTGGAGAGGAATCTCCTGCCAGCGCTCCCGTTCGGCCTCGATGTCCTTGATGCTGTATTCGTTCTCGTAGGCCGCGGCCAGCCAGCGCTTGGCGCCGGGGTGGCGGGCGAGGCCGAGGTTGTTGACGCGCGGATCCTCCACCGCCCACCAGAGGGCCTGGAAGGCCATGCTGCGCGAGAGCTCCGGCTCCTCGAAGATGATCTCCGGGCGGCTGAAGAGCACGTGCCAGATCTCGTGCGCGGTGCGGCCCAGCGCCGCGTCCTCGTCTAGGCCGTCGATGTCCTCGGGGAGGTATTGGATCTCCTCCATGCCGAGGATGGTGCGCCAGCGGCGCGGGGTGTTGTCCTCGCGCTCGCCGTGCTTTTCGAGGAGGTAGAAGGGCACGAAGCGGAAGGGGGAGTAGCGCGTGAGCATGCGCACCAGGGCTTCGAGCGCCTTGGCGAACCCTTCTTTCTTGGGCGCTTCCTGCGCGCCCGGTTTCCCCGGAGTGGTGAAAGTCGGAGGAGGAGTATAGCGGGAGTCGTAGCGCGGGGCAGCGGGGCTGGAGAAGACCGGGGGCAGATGCGGCCCCCGGCGGCCTAGGATGCCGGAAAAGGGCGGGTCGTCTCTCCAACCGTGCCGGAGGGCGACTTTGTCGATGATCCGGGGCGGGTCCGAGGCCGCTTTCGGCGCGGGCGGGATCTCGGAGGTGAGCTTGACCGCGATCTTGGGCAGTCCGGCTACGCTTTTGGCGTCACCGGGCTTTTTTTTTCGGCTTGCCGGCCGAAGCCGTGCGCTTCCAGGGCTTTGCGTATGGCCTTCTGGATGGCCGGGTCCTCCACGATGCTGGCCGGGTTGTAGGTGGCGGTGAAGATGTCGGCCGGGTCGTCGTTGGGGAAGAGCGACATGTGCTGGGCGATGTGCATGAGGGTGCGCGGTGCGATCGGCAGGGGGAGAGTTTCCGGGTAGACCTTGCGCAGGTCGTTGGCGATGGCCACGAGCTTCTCGAGCAGGGCCTTGGGCACCTTGTCGTGGAAGATGGAGAGCAGGGCCGCTTCCTCCTCCGCGGGGAGGTATTTGACCTCGAGCGTCATGCCGAAGCGGCTGGAGAGCTCGCCGGAGGGGGGCTCGCCGCGGTAGGGCGGCTTGACCGGGTTCATGGTGCCGATGACGAAGGACTTGGCCTTGTCGTAGCGGATGACGCGGCCGTCCGCCATGCGGTACTCGCCGTTCTGGAGGATGTTGTTGAGCACGGCGATGCCTTCCAGGGGCTTGTGCATCTCATCGAGGAGCAGGATGCCGCCGTTCATCATCCACTGGAGCACCACCGAGGGGGTCAGGCCGGTCTTGTTCTTGCCTTCCTCGCCGAAGGTCTCGCGGGCGATGAGGTCCTGGTTCTTGGTGTACTCGTTGAGCGAGGCCATCCAGAGGTCGTTGCCCGTGAGCTTGGCGAGCATCTCGGAGACCCAGGTCTTCCCTCCGCCGGTCTCGCCGATGTAGAGGACGTGCTGGCGCAGGGTGAAGGCCTTGAGCGTCTGGTAGATGACCCACTTATTGGTGGGGAGATTGACGGCTTTCCACTCCTTCTCGGAGAAGCCGGCGGCCTCGGCCT
>CAYWAR010000063.1:0-9697 GCA_964455765.1 uncultured Elusimicrobia bacterium | reverse complement strand
AGGGTGAGCACGCGCTTGGAGGCCAGGAGCTCGGGGATGTCGCCGGTGGTGATCTTCTGCGCCAGCCCCTCGACGATGGCGGTCTTGCCCACGCCGGGGTCTCCGATGAGCACGGGGTTGTTCTTGGTTCGGCGCGAGAGGATCTGCACGACGCGCTCGATCTCCTTCTCGCGTCCGATGACCGGGTCGAGGCGCCCATCCCGGGCGAGCGTGGTGAGGTCCCGGCCGAACTCGTCGAGGGTCGGAGTCTTGGATTTCGCGCGCTGCGGCGGCTGGGGCCCCCCGACATGCGGGGTCTGCCCCTCGCCGAGGAGGTTGAGGACCTCCTCGCGCACGACGTCGAGCCGGAGCCCCAGGTTCTCCAGCACCCGCGCCGCGACGCCCTCCTCCTCCCGGATGAGGCCCAGGAGCAGATGCTCGGTGCCCACATAGGAATGGCCCATGTGCTGGGCCTCTTCCACGGCATATTCGAGGACTTTCTTGGCGCGCGGCGTGAAGGGGATCTCGCCCAGGAGCATCACGTTGTCCCCGGTCCCGACGATCTTCTCTATCTCGGAGCGCACGCGGCGGAGGTCGACTCCCAGATTGGCCAGCACCTGCGCCGCGACTCCCTCTCCCAGGGCGATGAGCCCGAGCAGGATGTGTTCGGTGCCCACGTAATCGTGGTTGAGGCGCTTGGCCTCCTCCTGCGCGATGAGGATGACTCTCTGGGCCCGTTCGGTGAAACGATTAGACATAATCCCCCGTCCTGATAGATGCTTGAACGCGATAGCCTTTCCCCGCCTCGGCGGGGCGCTCTTAAAATTATTACAGAACTTTGTTAACAATTCAAGGCATGAACCCCGATTTAATTGCGAATTCCTGGAAAATGGCCTGAAATCCGAATATACTAGTCCTAATGGCCTTCGGAAGTCTCATTTTTCGGCTGTTTTTCCTAATATTGAACGCTTGGGGGGGCGACTCGGCGCTTCCGGGCCCCCTCGCTCCCCCCGCGAACCCCTCCGCGGGGAACGCCTTCATCTCCCCGGACGGACGCCTGCGCTGGGTGGAGGGAGACTCCTTCGTGACCGTAGCCGAGGACGCGGAGCGTCCTGAGCGGAAAGTAAAACTCCCCCCCATCGCAAGCCGGGCGTCGAAACGGCGCGTGCTCTTTGCCGAGCGTTCGAGCCGCTTCTGCCTTCTCGAGGAAGGGGACAGCGAACTCGGACTGCACCTGGGGACCCGGCGCGGACATGAGAAAGCCAAGGCCCTGCTCGTGGCGTCGAAATTGCATCTGCTCGAGTCCAACGGCCGCATCCTCTGGTCCCGACGCCTCCCGGAGAAGGCCATCGTGGGCCGGGCCGCGGACGCCCGGTCCCTGCTCATCGCCAACGACGGCACGCTGGCCTTGCTCCTGCAGGACGTCGACCCCTACGGCAAGGACCGGCCCATGCTCCTGGTCATCAGCCCCAAAGGGCGCGACCTGCTGAGCCTCGATTCCACGGCTTGGTCCCGCATCGAGGAGTTCAAGCTCTCCCTGGATGGGTCGGCCTTGGCCATCCGGGGCTTCGGCTGGGTGCCCGAAGACGAGGATTGGTCCAAGGCCCTCGGCTACTATCCCCTTCGCTCGGGCAAGGCGCGCGTCCACCCGGTCCCCAGGGCCTCGGAGGGCGGCTCGCTCCTGGGCTTCAACGCGGAGGGCTGGGTCTGCTGCGTGCGGGAAGACGGCAAGAGCTTCGCCTTCGGCCCGCTGGGCCCCCGTAAAGCCGTCGAGGAGCGGGAGCGGCTCCTCCGTTTCCGCAATTGAGGATCCTTTTGACCGCTATCCAGAAAAATACGGCCCTTCCGGCGCCGCCGGGCCCACGACCTTCCTTGATTGGCCCAGGTGCTATCGGGCCCCGGTCGAGCCCAACCCGCTCCTCGTCTACGCCGCTTCCTGCCCCCTGATCGTATCGGCTCCGAAGTAGGCGCGGAGCGGCTCCGGGATGGAAACCATGCCGTCCGCCCTCTGGAAGTTCTCCAGGACCGCGGCGAGGATGCGCCCCACCGCCAGGCCGGAACCGTTGAGGGTGTGGACGAATTCGGGGGCGTCCTTGGGCGAACGCCTGAACCTCGCGTTCATGCGGCGAGCCTGGAAATCCCAGCAATTGGAGCAGGAGGAGACCTCCCGGTATCGCCCCTCGCCCGGGAACCAGACCTCCAGATCGTAGGTCTTGCAGGAGGAGAAACCCATGTCCGCGGTGCAAAGCTCGATGACCCGGTGGGGGAGCCCCAGGGCCTCGAGGACCTTGAGCGCGTCGCCGGTCAGGCTCTCCAACGCCGCCATGGAATCCTCGGGGCGGGTGATCCAGACCAGCTCCACCTTGTCGAACTGGTGGTTGCGGATGAGGCCGCGCACGTCCTTGCCGTAAGAACCCGCTTCCTGGCGGAAGCAGGGCGTCAATGCCGTGAGCTTGAGCGGCAGGCGTGAGGCGTCGAGGATATCTCCCCTCACCAGATTGGTCAGCGGCACTTCCGCGGTCGGTATCAGGTAGCGGATGCCTCCCGGGCCTTGTTCCCCTTTTCCGCCCGGCGGGGCTTCCTCGGCGGATTGGCCCGTCTTATAGAGGTCGCCCTCGAATTTTGGGAGCTGTCCGGTCCCTTCCAGGATGTCGGGCCGGACCAGGAGCGGCACCCAAACCTCCTCGTATCCGTTCTGCCGGGTCTGCAGGTCCAGCATGAACTGGCCGATGGCCCGTTCCAGGCGCGCGCCCGCTCCGCGCAGAAGGGAGAAGCGCGACCCCGAGAGCTTGGCTCCCATCTCGAAATCCAGGATCCCCAGCTTTTCTCCGATCGTGGAATGGTCGAGAGGCTTGAAGGAGAAAGCCGGGATGCCCCCCGCTTTGCGCAGCTCGCGGTTATCCGCCTCGCCCGAGCCCTTGGGCACGCTCTCATGAGGAAGATTCGGGATGCTCAAGAGGTTCTCGTGGATCCGGGCCGCCGCGGCCTCCAGCTCCGATTCCTTGCGCGGGAGAGCGGCCTTCACCCCGGCCGTTTCCTCCATCAGGCGTTTGGCCGCGTCCTCGTCCTTGGCCGCCTTGGCCTTGCCGATGAGCTTGGAGGATTCGTTGCGTCTGGAGCGCAGTTCCTCCACCTCCTTGAGCAGCGCCCGATGGGCGGCATCCTGTTCCAGGAATCCCTCCAGAAAGGGGAGATATCTTCCGCCCCGGTCCCGTATCCCTTGGCGGGCCTTCTCGGGCTCCGCGCGCAGGAGCCTCGGATCGTTCATTTTCCGCCCCCGGCAGCCGGCTGTCTCCAAAGGATCTTCATCACGGATTCCGCCACCCGGCCATCCAGGGAGGCCTCCCCGGACCGAGGTTCGATCATGACCTGGATGCGCAGGGCGTCCGGCCAGAGCCCGGTCCGTCCCTTTCGCCTGAGATAGGCGCCGAAAACCGTGCGATTGAGCGGGATGGGCACTTCCCGCGATCCTCCGGCCTTCACCCTGGGGATGTGCTTTTCCTCAAGGAGGAAGGGGACGGTCCAGACCCCCTCGGAGTCCCCGGCGGTGGGGGAGAGCCGGGCGCTCACCGCGTAGCGCAGGAGCACCCCCTCTTCGGAACGGGTGGAGCGGTTGACCAGGGTCACCATGGCCCGGATCTGCCCCGCCGCCTTCACCTCCGGCGGCCGGAGCCATTGTTGGGCATCATGGTACAAGGGCTTGCCCCCGGGGCGGGGAGATTTCGCGGCCACTTGCCAGTGCAGGTCCTGGAGCTGGACCTGCGCGCGGGCAACTCCGGCGGCGATGAGGACCGGACAGGCGCAAACGACGAAGACCAAGACGGCTCGCGCGGCTCTCTTCATCCGCGCATTATACTATACCGAATGTTCACCCTTTGAGGACTCCCAGGGGCTTGAGGCGGGCGACTTTCCGCGAAAGGCCGGCCCGCTCGCAGACCTCCACGACCTCGGAAACGTCCTTATACGCGAAGGGGGCTTCTTCCGCCAATCCCCGATAGGAGTCCGTGCGGACCTGGATGCCCCGGGCGCCGAGCTCCCGGGACAACTCATGCCCTTGCACCCGCTTGGAGGCCTGCGTGCGGCTCATCAGCCGCCCGGCCCCATGGCAGACGCTCCCAAAGGCGGCCTCCATGGCGCCTTGGGTGCCGACGAGGACATAGCTCTCCGTTCCCATGGACCCGGGCACGAGCACGGGCTGTCCGACCCCGCGATACGCCTCCGGCACCTCGGGATGTCCGGCGGGGAAGGCGCGCGTGGCCCCCTTGCGGTGAACACAGAGGCGCACGGCACGGCCCTGGACCCGGTGGGTCTCGACCTTGGCGATGTTATGGCAGACGTCGTAGACCACGCGCATGCCGAGCTCTCTCGGGGAAAGCCCCAGCTCCCTCATGAAGCAGTCGCGCGCGAGCTGGGTGATGGCTTGGCGGTTGGCGCGGGCGAAGTTGGCGGCGGCGCACATGGCCGCGAAATACCTCCGCCCCTCCTCCGAGGAGAACGGCGCGCAGGCGAGTTGGCGGTCGGGCAAGGAGATGCCGTGGCGCGCGGCGGCTTTCTGCGCGACCCTCAGGAAGTCGTCGCAGACCTGGTAGCCCAGGCCGCGGGAGCCGGTGTGGATGGAGACGACGACCTGCCCCTTGAATAGTCCGAACACGGCGGCGGTGCCGGGCTCGAAGATCTCCGAGACCTCCTGCAGTTCCAGGAAATGGTTCCCGCTGCCGAGAGTCCCGAGCTGGTCCCTGCCGCGGTCCAGGGCTCGCTCGCCGACCTCCTCCGGCTCGGCTTCCTCGAGCCGGCCTCCATCCTCGCAGGCGGAGAGGTCCTCGGCCTCGCCGTGGCCGTTCTCCACCGCCCAGCGAGCGCCGTTTTTCAGGACCCGGCGCAGCTCTTCCTTTCCTAGATGTATCCGGCCGGATTTCCCGACGCCAGAGGGGACGGAGTGATATAGCCTATCCATGAGCGGTCCGGTCCTCGACCGGACGGATTTTACCTCGAGGTCGCTGCGCAATAGACGCACTCCACATGAGATGTCGTAGCCGACCCCGCCGGGCGATATGACGCCCGTTTCGGCGTCCATCGCCGCCACCCCGCCCACGGGAAAGCCGTAGCCCCAATGCGCGTCGGGCATGGCCAGGGAGGCCTCCATGATGCCCGGAAGGCAGGCGACGTTGGCCACCTGTTCGGCCACGCGCTCCCGCTCCAGCTTGGGGAGCATGGCTTCGGAGGCGTACACGCGGCCGGGAACTCGCATGCCGCCGGTCTTGGGGAGTTCGTAGACGCAATCGCCGAGTCTGCGGAAGACGCCCATGGTGTCGCGTCGCTAAACGTCGAGGACGATGCCGGCGGAGAGGAAGGCTCCCCGTCTGCGCACCTTGAGGTTGTGGTAGGTCGCCGCCTTGATCTCGCCCTTCAGGCGGATGGGGCGCTGGGCGGCGTCGGTGGGTCCGCCCCGCAGCTCGGCCTCCAGCCCCTTGGGTCCGCCCTCCCGGATGATGATGCGGGTCGGCAGCCAATGTTTCGTCGACACGAGGAAGATGAGCTCGTTGAGCCAGAGCACGAGGGTGTCTTCCGGGCTCTCGGCCTCCACCGCGGCCTTGCGCACGGACTCCTTGAGCGGCTTGCCCTCGGGGGCGTAAAGAGACAGCAGCCCCCGGGCCGCGTTGAGGTAGAGTTCCTCCCAGGTGCGCCCGCGGATCTCCAGCCCCACGTCGGAGATGTGGGGGACGGTCCGGAAGCCCGGCGCCGCCGGGGCGGGCCTCGGCCTATCGCGGAGAGCGGCCGCGCCGTCCCTCCGCGAGCGGCCGATCATCCGTCCTTCGCCTGCTCGAGATCGAGCTCCGGCGAGGCGTTCTCCTTGACTACCGGAGCCACGCGCGCGACTTTCTGCCCGTCCTTGAGGCGGACCAGGCGCACGCCCTGCGTGTTGCGGGAGATGGTCTTGATGTCCTTGCACTGCATGCGGATGGCCATGCCGCCGGTGGTCATCACCATCAGGTCGTCGTGGTTGGTCACGAGTTTGACCCCCAGCACCTCGCCGTTGCGCTCGGTGGTCTTGATCGTGATCACGCCGCCGCCGCCGCGGCGCTGTCCCCGATACTCGGACAGGTCGGTCCGTTTGCCGAAGCCGTTGACGCACACGGTGAGCAGGGTCTTCTTCGAGTTGGGGGAAGAGGCTTCCATGCCGACCACCTGGTCGCCCTCCGAGAGGCGTATGCCGCGCACCCCGCGGGCCTGGCGGCCCATGGAGCGCACGTCGGCCTCCGGGAAGCGGATGACCATGCCGTCCTTGGTGCCCAGCAGGATCTCGTCCTTGCCGTAGGTGTGCTGGGCCTCGACGAGGACGTCGCCTTCGTCAAGAGAGATGGCGGCGATCCCGTTGCGGCGGATGTTCTCGAATTCCACCAGAGGGGTCCGCTTGATCGTGCCCGAGCGCGTGCAGAGGGTCAGGTAGCTCTCCTGGCCCTTCTTCTCCTCGAAAGACCGGATCGCGATGACGGAGGTGATCTTCTCCTCCCCCGTAATGGCCAGCAGGTTGACCAAGGCCTTGCCGCGCGAGGTGCGCACGCCCTCGGGGACCTCGAAGGCGCGCAGGGCGTAGACCTTCCCCCGATTGGTGAACATGAGCAGAGTCGCGTGGCTGTCGGTGACGAAGAGATGCTCGATGAAATCCTCCTCCTTCATCTCCTGGCCGGTCACCCCCTTGCCGCCGCGCCCCTGGGTCCGATAGGTGTCGACCGGGATGCGCTTGACGTAGCCGCCGTTCGACAGGGTGATGACGACCTCCTCCTTGGTGATGAGGTCCTCGAGCGTCATCTCGGCGCGCTCGGTGGTGATCTGCGTGCGGCGCGGCTGGCCGAAGCGCTCTTTGAGGTCGTCAAGTTCCGCGACGATGATGGCCAGGACCTTCTTCGGGTTGGCGAGGATGTCCTTGAGCTCCGCGATCCTCTTCTGGAGCTCCTTATGCTCTTTTTCGATCTCGTCGGCCGAGAGCCGGGTCAACTGGTGCAGGCGCATGTCCAGGATGGCCTGCGCCTGTATCTGCGTGAGCTCGAATTCCTTCATCAGGCGCAGGCGCGCCTCTTCCTGGTCCTTGGAGGAGCGGATGATCTTGATGACCTTGTCGAGGTACTTGAGGGCGATGAGGAAGCCCTCGAGGATGTGCGCGCGGGCGAGCGCCTTCTTAAGCTCGAAGCGGGTCCTGCGCGTGACCACGACCTTGCGATGCTCGACGTAGTGGCCCAGGATGTCGCGCACGGGCAGCACGCGCGGCCGGCCGTCGACGAGGGAGAGGAGGATGACGCCGAAGGAGGTCTCCAGCGCGGTGTGCTTGAAGAGGAGGTTGAGCACCACGTTGGCGTTCCCGTCGCGCTTGACCTCGATGACGACGCGCATGCCGGAGCGGTCGGATTCGTCGCGGATGTCGGAGATATCCTGGATCTTCTTGTCGCGCACGAGGTCCGCGATGTTCTCCAGGAGCTGGGCTTTGTTGACCTGATAGGGGAGCTCGGTGACGATGATGGCCTGCCGGTTGCCCTTGATGTCCTCGATGTCGGTCTTGGCCTGGATGCGCACCGAGCCGCGTCCGGTCTCGAAATACTCCTTGATGCCGCCCTTCCCGCGTACGATGCCCGCGGTCGGGAAGTCCGGGCCTTTCATGATCTTCATCAGCTCCGCGGCCGATATCTGCGAGTCCTTGATGACGGCCTGCACGGCGTCGCAGACCTCCGAGAGGTTGTGCGGCGGGATGTTGGTGGCCATGCCCACCGCGATGCCCGTAGAGCCGTTGACCAGGAGGTTGGGCAGCTTGGCGGGAAGCACCAGCGGCTCAACCATGGACCCGTCGAAGTTGGGGGCGAAGTCCACGGTCTCCATGTCGATGTCGCCGAGCATCTCGTCGGCGATGTGCGCCAGGCGGACCTCGGTGTAGCGGTAGGCCGCGGCCGGGTCCCCGTCCACGGAGCCGAAGTTCCCCTGTCCATCGATGAGCGGATGGCGCAGGGAGAAGTCCTGCACCATGCGCACCATGGCGTCGTAGACCGCCATGTCGCCGTGGGGGTGGTATTTGCCGAGCACGTCTCCCACCACGCGCGCCGATTTCTTGTAGGCCTTGTTGTGCTTGAGTCCCATCTCGTCCATGGTAAATAGGATGCGCCGGTGCACGGGCTTGAGCCCGTCGCGGACGTCGGGCAGGGCCCGGCCCACGATGACGGACATCGCGTAGTCGATGTAGGAGGACTTCATCTCCTCGCCGATGTCGCGCAAGATGACGCTGCCTACGGGCTCCGGAAGAAGGGGCGTTTCCGCGTCGGGTTTGTTCATGTCGTTCCTCAAATATCCAGGTTCCGCACTTCTTTGGCGTGGGTCTCGATGAATTGCCGCCTCGGCCCCACTTTATCGCCCATGAGCGTCGTGAAGGCGGACTCGGCGCCGGCCAAGTCCTCCAGAGTCACGCGCAGGAGCTTGCGCCTCTTGGGGTCCATGGTGGTCTCCCAAAGCTGTTCGGGGTTCATCTCTCCCAACCCTTTATAGCGCTGGATCATGGCTCCCGAACGTCCCGCTTCCCGGACGGATTCCAGGAGGTCCCGCAGTCCGTAGCCGGGCGCCTCGCTGCGCGCGCTCTTGCAGGTGAAGAGCGGCTTCATCTTCTCGTCGTCCTTGGCCCGGGCGTACCAGGTGATGTCGAGGCCCAGGTTGTCGAGCTTCTTGTCGAGCTCCTGGAGCTTGGGCAGCTCCCAGAGCTCCTGCACGTCGAAGCCGAGGTCCTCTTCCCCTTCAGCCACGGCCGCGTCGGCCTCTCCCTCCGCCTTGAGCTCGGCCTGTATCCTCTCGCGCCTGGCGGCCAGGAGCTCGTCCTGCTTGGCGCGCCATTCCTTGTCGCTGTAGAAGTAGAGGTACTGGCCCGGCGACTCCTCGAAGCGATAGGCCGGGAACTTGCCTTCCTTCTTGAATCTCAGGAAGTCGTCGAAGAGGATGCCCTTGCGCTCCAGGTGCCGCAAGAGGGATTCCACGTCGATGAGGTACTTGAGGATGCCTTCGAGCTCCCGCTTCTCCAGGACCTTCGACTTCTTGCCGTCCGCGGAGAAGGCGCGTACCTCGACGTCCTCGATCCCTTCCCTCAGGAGCCAGGCGTTCATCTTGTCCTCGGTGTCGATGTACATCTCCTTCTTGCCCTTCTTGACCTTGTAGAGGGGAGGCTGGGCGATATGGATATGGCCCCGCTCGATGAGGGGCCGCATCTGGCGGTAGAAGAAGGTGAGCATCAGGGTGCGGATGTGCTGGCCGTCGACGTCCGCGTCCGCCATGATGATGAGCTTATGGTAGCGCAGCTTCTCGGGTTTGAGCCCGTCCTCGCCCTCGCCGATGCCGGTGCCCACCGCGGAGATGAGCGTGCGTATCTCCTCGTTGGAGAGGATCTTGACCATGCGCGCGCGCTCCACGTTGAGGATCTTGCCCTTGATGGGGAGGATGGCCTGGAACTCCCTGTTCCTTCCTTGTTTGGCCGAACCGCCGGCGGAGTCTCCCTCGACGATGAAGAGCTCGCACTTGGCGGCGTCGCGCTCCTGGCAGTCGGCGAGCTTGCCGGGCAAAGTCCCTTCTCCCAGGACCCCCTTGCGCCGGGTGAGATCCTTGGCCTTGCGGGCCGCCTCGCGCGCCTCGGCCGCGCCCACCGCCTTGGCCACGATGGCCTTGGCCGTGGCCGGATTCTCCTCGAAGAAGGTGA
>CAYWAR010000062.1:0-9846 GCA_964455765.1 uncultured Elusimicrobia bacterium | reverse complement strand
GGCCGTGCCGCCGCTGAGCCCGGGCATGTCGAGGTCGGAGACGATGAGGTCCGGCATGACTTCGGGCACCATGCGATAGAGCTCGGCGCCGTCGTGGGCCAGGAGCACCTCATAGCCCTTCTCCTGGAGGAAATCCCTCAGCAGGGAGCGGCACTCCGGGTCGTCGTCGGCCACCAGGATGCGTTTCATCCTATTCATTTCTTCCACTCGGACCTCAAAAGACCCCAGCATTCCTGGTCGACCCAGCGCCCGTTGAGCCGGCGGTCGGAGCGAAGACAACCCTCATAGCGGAAGCCGAGCTTCTTGAGCACTCTGCGCGCCGGACGATTGGAGGGGTCGATCCGCGCGTAGATCCTGTGAAGTTCCCTGCTCTTGAAGACATGGTCGATGATCAGTTTCCCCGCCTCGGTGCCGAAGCCGCGGTTCTGCCTGTCCGGGCGCACCCACGCCGAAAGCCGGGCGCTCTCCCGGCCGCGCAGAGCCGCCACCCCGGCCAGGCGCCCGGTGCGCGGCTCGAAGATGCCCAAGACCAGGGACTCCCCGGCCGCGTTCTCCCGGGCGCTGCGGGCCAGGAATCCGGCATGGTCGCCGGCGCCGGCGGCCCAGGAGAACCTCCGCCGCAGGGCCTCCCGCGAGGCCTCCACGGCCTCCCCGAGCGCCCCTTCGTCCTCTTGGAGAAAGGCGCGCAGGCGCACGCGCCGCCCCGCGAGACCCGCCGGCGGCGCGTCCTCGTTCACCGCCGGATTCTACGATTTTTTCAAGGGCAGGGACAGGACGGAGGCCAGGACCGTTTGGGCCGCCTTGGAGAAGTCCGCGCCCTCGCCCCGGAGGCGGGCCCGCTCCCCCATCCGGCGCAGGCCTTCGGGGTCCCCGAGCAGGCCCGCGAGGCCTTCGGCCAACGCCTCCGCCGGGACGCTCCCATAGCGCACGATGCGGCCGCACTCCTTACCCAGCATTTCCCGGGCGCCGTGATGGTCGCCGGCCAGGACGGGGAGGCCGGCCCGCATGGCCTCGGCCAGGGTCAGACCGTAGCTCTCATGGACGGAGGGCGAGACGAAGAGATGCGCCAGGCGGAAATAGGCCTGCTTCTCCCGGGAAGGGAGGTATCCGGGAAAGAAGACCCGGACCGCACCAAGACGCTCCGCGGCTTCGCGCACCCGGCGGGAATAGGAAGCGCCGCGCATGAAGGCCGGCTCCCCGCAGACGAATAGGCAGATGTCCGAGGTCAGCCGTCCCCTTTTTTCCAGCAGGCGCAGAGCCTCCAGCAGGATGTCTATCCCCTTCTCCGGCGAGATGCGGCTGAGCGTCATCAGGACGCGGGTCCCGGGCCCGATTTGATAGTGCGCGGCCAGGCGCCGGGCATCCTCCTCGGCAAAAGGCGCGTCCTCCTTCCAGCTCCCCCAAGGGACGACCCGGATGCGTTCCCCCAGCGGCGCCGCGCCCGGTGTCCGGTCCGGGTAGCACTCCTCCAGCACGGCGGCCATGCCTCGGGAGGGGACGATGAGTAGGTCCGAGTTCTCTATGGCGATCCTCTGCTTTTGAAAGATGAGCTTGAGCACGCCGGGGATCAGCGCCCCCAGCCCAGACTCCTCCCAGAGCTGGAAGACCCGGGCGACCTGCCGGGGGGAGAAGAAGCGGCCCAGATAGATGCGGTTGAAGAATTCCACGACATCGACATGCCAGATCGAGCATTGCCGATAGCCGGCCTGGGCGAGGCGGGCCATGTCCGGCGCCTCGGAGACGTCGTTGACGAGCACGAGGGTCTCTCCCGGGGGGAACTCCCTCGGCCGGGACAGGAGGAAGCGGGCGGCCTCCGAGCCGAAGTCGCGGCAGAAATCGGCGTATTCCCATTCCGAGAGGCGCACCAGGTCGGGGTCCTTTCCCCGCCCCGCCCGCGTATCCAACCGGATGTAGTCCATGCCGGGACCCGGGGACTCGGAACCGGAGCCCAGGACGCTCAAGCGGCAGGCTCCGGATTCCGCGAAAGCGCGGGTGAGCCGCAAACCCACCATCGCCCCCCCTCCCAGAGGAGTGGATTCCATGGGGTAGCCCAGGTGGCTGGCGATGAAGACGATACGAGGACTTTCGGCCATTGCGACCGATGATAACATTTCACAACTACCCACCCCCCTCCCCGCTGCTCTGCCCCTCCCCCGCGGGGGGAGGGGTAGAGCGGCTGGATTGTTGCGACCGGGCGGTCTAAGGACTATAATCCCCCAAGACCCGGCCACAGGACTAGGAGGCTTTATGCACGCCCAAGACAGGAAAATCGTGATCTGCGCAGGCGCACGCACGCCCACGGGGCACATCGCCAGCTCCCTGGCGCAGGCGCACCCCCATCAGTTGATGAAAGCGGCCGTGGACGCCGCCTTGGAGAAGTCCGGCCTCCCCAAGAGCGAGGTGGACGGGCTCATCGTAGGCTGGGTCGGCCAGGATTTCGAGTCCCCCAACATCGCGCGCGTGACGCTCCTGCGCAGCGGGCTTCCGGAGAGCGCCCAGGCGGTCACCGTGCAGAACAACTGCGTCTCCTCCATCGAGGCCGTCTCCTTCGCTGCGCGGGCCATCCTCGCCGGCGAGGGCGAGGTCTACGTGGCGGGCGGAGTGGAGTGCATGTCGCGCCTGCCCTACACCCTGGCCGGTTCCCGGGCGGCAAAGGAACTGCGCTCCCTGGACACGGTGAAGGCCAAGTGGGCCGAGATCCCCCAGAGCGGCTCGGTGGCGGTAAGGGATTCCATGGAGCAGGGTCTCACCGACCCGGTCAAGAACATCAACATGGCCGCGACCGCGGAGGTCTGCGCCCAGATGTACGGCATCACGCGCGAGGCCCAGGATTCCTACGCCTGCGAGAGCTTCCGGCGCGCCCTGGCCGGATGGGGCCGGGGATTCTATTCCTCGCATGTGGTCCCCTACCAAGAGGACGGAAAGACGGTGCTGGAGAAAGACGAGTACGCTTTCCTGCGGGAGGGGCTGGTGGCCAAGCCGGAGAAATTCGGGAAAGCCCCGGTGCTCTTCGACAACTCCGCCTATTCCCTAAAAGACTTCTACCGCGATTTCGGCAAGTTCGTCGACGGAAAGTCCTACCAGGAAGGGGCCAAGGGGACGGTGACGCTGTTTAATTCCTGCGGCCGCTCCGACGGCGCGGCGGCCGTGGTCGTGGCCACGCAGGAGCGCGCCAAGCTCCTTCAGCTCCCCATCCTGGCCGAGCTCAAAGGTTGGTGCTATTACGGCAACAATCCGGCGCACATGGGGGTCTCCCCGGCCCTGGCCGCGCCCCTGGCGCTCAAGAACGCCGGCATCCGCTTCGAGGATTTAGACCAGATCGAGCTCCACGAGCCCTTCGCCGCCACCGTGCTCTCCATCTTCCAGCTCGGCAAGGAGCGCTACGGCCACGACTGGGAGGCCAAGTTCAAGTCCGGCGCCCTCAACCCCAACGGAGGCTCCATCGCCCTGGGCCACCCGCTGGGCGCCACGGGCGCGCGCATGATGCTCAACCTCCTCTACGCCCTCCAGGAGAACCCCAAGGGACGCTACGGCATGATCGCGGGCTGCGCCGGCGGCGGCATCGGCGGCGCCATGGTGGTGGAAAAAGCAAGCTAACTCAGAACTCTCGATGATTTCGCGCCGCGAAATCATCGAGAGTTCTTCGAAGGGTCAACGCGGTCAGCGGCACTTGGGGTTCGGGCTGACTCCGAAGAAATTGGTGCCCTCGGGGGCCTCCGCCCCCTGGCGGTAGAGCCCGACGAAAACCTGGAGCGGGTCCTTGGCGTGGAGCAGGTACACGGTCCTCGGCTTCCTTCCCTTGACCTTGCTCTTGACCGACATGAGTTTGAGCGAGAACTCATCGGCGAGCTCGCATTCGGTGCACCCGGTCTTCTTCATCAGGTAGGCCTCTTCCTCCTCGGTGATCGGCCCGTAGCCCGCCAGGGAGTAGATCCCCAGGCCCGCCTCATCGGTGTTCTCGAAGCCGCATTTCCCGATGGGCTCGACGCCCTGCCTGCGCACCGTTCCCTTCTTCTTGCCGTCCACGATCTTCTTGAGCGCCAGGAGCTCCTCTTTCTTGGCCTGATAGGGCGTGCGCAGCTTCTTGGGGAGCGTCTTGGCGTCGACCTCCAGGAACTCCGGCACCCCCTCGGGCGGCAGCTCGATGGTGGGAACGCCGAGGAAATGCTCCACAAGCCGCACCGTGTCCGTGCTGGCCTTCGCCTCCGCGGCGTGTATTTTGCCGGCCTGGGCTAAAAGCCCCGCCGCGACGACCCCGGGGGGGACGGCCGCCCGCCGGGGCGGCCTAGCCGCGAGGATGGTATTTGTCATGGGCTTTCTTCATGTCCGAGGCGTCCAGGTGCATGTAGATCTGGGTCGTGGATAGGCTCGAGTGGCCGAGAAGCTCCTGCACGGAGCGCGGGTCGGCGCCGCCGCGCAGGAGATGGGTGGCGAAGGTGTGCCGGAGCAGGTGGGGATGGAGCTCCCGCGAGAGCTTCGCCCTCCTGCCGAGCATCCTCAGGTCCCGCCAAAGCTGGACGCGGGAGAGGCGCTTGCCCGAGCGGCTGAGGAACATCTCCGAGTCCGATCCGCGCGCGCCGAAGCGGGCCTCGCGCAGGCGCAGGTAGCGTTCGAGCACCCTGCGCGCCCTCTCATGGATGGGGACCATGCGCTCCTTGGAGCCCTTCCCCATGACGCGCACCCAGCCTTCGCCCAGGTTCGCGTATTCGGGCCGCAGGGAGATCAGCTCGGAGGCCCGGATGCCGGCCGCGTAGAATAGTTCGAGCATGGCCTTGGCGCGCACCAGATGGAAACCCCCCCCGTCGGGGACCTCCAGGAGCCTCTCGACCTCGGGCTCGGTGAGGAACTCCGGAAGCCTCTTGGGAAGATGCGGGGATTTGAATCCCGCCGTAGGGTCCTCCGGGATGCGCTCTTCCACCGCCTGGAAGCGGTAGAAGGCGCGCAGGGCCTCCATCTTGCGGAACACCGACGCCGCGGAAAGTCCCTTCTCGGCCTTCAGGCGCCAGAGGTAGTCGGAAAGGAGCTTGGAGTCCGCCTGGAGCGGGTCGCGGACGCCGAGCCACTCGAGGTAATCAGCCAAGTCCGAGGCATAGGCCAGGCAGGTATTATGCGCGAGCCCCCGCTCCAGGGTGATGTGCCGGACGAAATCGGCCAGGAGCGGGGGCTCTGTCACGGCCCGGTGGGTCTCAGCTATGGACGGGGGTCTTCTTGCCCGCCTTGGGAGCGGTCTTGCTCCCCTCGCCGTCCTCCTCTTGCGGGACGGCTCCCGCCTGCGCCAGGACGCCTCCCACGAGGAATTTCTCCCGCAGGGCCTTCTCCAGCTCCCCGGCGGTCTTGGCGTCGGCCAGCAGATTGGCCTTGGCGTTGTCGCGCCCCTGCCCGAGCCGCTCTCCCTTGTAGAGCAGCCAGGAGCCCGACTTCTCGACGAGCCCGGACTCCACGCCCATGTCGAGGAGACAGCCTTCGCGGGAGACCCCGTGGCCGTGGATCATGTCGAAGACGGCTTGGCGGTAGGGCGGGGCGACCTTGTTCTTGACCACTTTCACCCGGCAGCGCGCGCCGTAGATCTGGTCGCCCTGCTTGAGGTTCTCGATGCGCCGGATGTCGAGGCGCACGGAGGCGTAGAACTTGAGCGCCAGCCCGCCCGTCGTGGTCTCGGGGTTGCCGAACATCACGCCGATCTTGTGGCGGATCTGGTTGATGAAGATGAGGCAGGTGCGCGAGCGGGCGAGCGAACCCGTGAGCTTGCGCAGGGCCTGGCTCATCAGGCGCGCCTGAAGGCCCATGTGGGAATCGCCCATCTCGCCCTCGATCTCGGCCTGCGGGACGAGCGCGGCCACGGAGTCCACCACGATCACGTCCAGCGCGCCGGAGCGCACCAGCTTCTCGACGATCTCCAGGGCCTGCTCGCCGGAGTCCGGCTGGGAGATGAGGAGCCCGTCGGTATCCACGCCCAGGGCCTTGGCGTAGCCAGGGTCCAGGGCGTGCTCCGCGTCCACATAGGCCGCGGTGCCGCCCCCTTTCTGGGCCTGCGCCACGATCTGGAGGGCCAGCGTGGTCTTCCCGGAGGACTCGGGGCCGAATATCTCCACCACCCGGCCGCGCGGCACGCCGCCGACCCCGACGGCCAGGTCCAGGGAGAGGGCGCCGGTGGGGATCACCCCGACCTCGGCCTTCGCGGACCTCTCGCCCAGCCGCATGATGGACTCTTTCCCGTACGCCTTCTCGATCTGCGACAAAGCCAGCTCCAAAGCCTTCGCCTTCCCCGTCTCCGCGTTCGTGGTCATCCGTTCCTCCCTATCCGTCGGGGCTTATTGTATCACATCGCCCCTCCCCCCTAGTACGTATCAGGCCTGAAAAAGTTCCCTATTCGTTCTCCCCAATAAAGCGGGAATCCCGGAAAAATGCATCGCATTTTTCCGGGATTCCCAAGAACTCACCGTGCTAAAGTTACCGTTTCGTTTGGAATATCTTCCTCTCCATCAGCTCGATGCTGGTGCGCAGCTCCACGGACTTCGGCCGGACCTTGCGCGCCTCCGCCTCTCCCTGGACCAATTCCTCGTTGGAGGCGCGGATCACCGTCTTGGAATCCCCCCACCAATACGAGACCCCGCTGCGATGGGGCTCCCCGTACATCAAGGACAGGTCCACGACCACCTCGCCCAGGGGCTTCTCGCGCGAGGCGTCGGCGTCGTAGACCAGCCGCATGTACACCAGCCTCCCCCGGCGCAGGTCCAGGGTGAGCCTGTCCATCTGGCCCGGCAGGCCCTTGGCCTGGCCGCGTTCTATTACGACGCGCGAGAACTCCTCCTGCGGGAGCTTCTCCACCGACCACTCGTGGATGGGCGGGTACACGCGCTTGACAATCTCGAGCGTGTCGCCGAGCTCGAGGCTGGCCAGATAGCGCTGTATGGCCAAGTCTTGCCGGGCGGAGGCGGGGAGAGCGGCCAGGAGGAACGCCGGAAGGAGGAGTCTAAACCGCGGCTTCACGCGGCGCCCCGGTCATGGCTGGGTGCGCTTGGCATACAGGCTGCCGGAGCGGTAATGCCCGTAGGTGATGCGCCCGAGCTTGGCGATGTAATCCTTGGCGTAGGCGTAGCTCTGGTTCTGTCCGGTCAGGACGGTGATCGCGTAGTCGCCCTCGGGCGAGAACACGATCGCCGAGTCATGGCAGGCCCGGCGCAGGAGCCCGGTCTTGTGGGCGATCTCCCAGCCCGGAGGCAGGTGCTTGGCCAGGCGCGTGCGCGCCCTCTTGGTCTTGAGGATGTCGAGCATCAGGGCGCTGGAGAAGCGGTCCACCATCTCGCCGCGGTAGATTTTCTCGAAGAGCATCCCCATCTCCCGGGCGGTCGTGAAATTCTCGTAGCGCACGCGCGAGCTCGAAAGGCTCAACCCCTCGGGATATATCTCGGTGTAGACCAGGCCCATGCGCTGGAAGGCCTGCTGGAGGAACCCGATGCCCGTTTCGTCGATGAGGATGCGCATGGCCGTGTTGTCGGACTCCGCGATGAGATGGTCGAGGAGCTGGCGCACGCTCAGGCGCGTCCCGTCCCGAAACCATTTGATGCTGCCCGAGCCCCCGACCCGGAGCCGGCGGCGAAGGGCCAACTGCTTGCTCAGGGAGAGGTCGCCTTGGTGTATCTTATCGAACACCCCCACCATCACCGGGACCTTGATGAGGCTGGCCGAGGGGAAGAGGTCGTCGGCGCGGTAGCTCCATTCCCTGCCCCGCTTGAGGTCCTTGACGTAGATGGCGATGCGGCCGGGGTAGCGGCGCGCCTGACCGTCGAGCTCCGCGGTCATGGCGTCCCAGCGCCTCTGGAACGGGTCGTAGGGTTCCGGCGCGGCCGGAGCGGCCGCCGGCGCCACGGCCGCGGCGATGACCGGCGGCCGCGGTTTCGGCGTCCCCGCGGGGGCCTCTCCCAGGCGCGAAAGCATGGCGTAGGAGACCGAGGCGGCCAGCACCAGGACGACCGGCAGGGCCCGCCTGGGGGCCGGGAGCCAGTCTCGGACCTGCGTCTTCCTCGCCGCCGCCTGCTTCATCGCCGATCGGCCTCCTTCCTCACTTCACCTTCGCCAGGGGCTCTTTGGAGAAGAGCAGCTTCTCCGAGCCGTCCTCATGCTCGACGTAGATCGTCGCGCCCGGATCGAACTTCTTGACGAGCATCTCCTCGGCGAGGGGGTCCTCGATGAGGCGCTGGATCGTGCGCTGCAGCGGCCTGGCCCCGTAGTTCGGATCGAAGCCCGCCTTGACCAGGTGCCTGCGCGCCTCCGAGGAGAACTCGACCTTGTAGCCCTGCTTCTCGAGCTTCTTCTGCATGCGCGAGAGCATGAGGTCGAGGATCTTGCCCATCTGCTCCTCGGTAAGGGAGTGGAAGACGATGATGTCGTCGATGCGGTTGATGAACTCCGGGTTGAACACCCGTTTGACCTCGTCCATCACCGTGTCCTTCATGTTGCGGTAGTCCTTCTCCGTGGTGTCGCCCTGCGGAGCGAAGCCGAGGGATTTGCCCTTCGAGATCAGCCGCGCGCCCACGTTCGAGGTCAGGATGACCACGCAGTTCTTGAAGGAGACCTTATGTCCGAGGTTGTCGTTGAGGATCCCGTCGTCCATGATCTGGAGCAGGATGTTGAAGACGTCCGGGTGCGCTTTCTCCAGCTCGTCGAGGAGCACGACCGAATAAGGCTTCCTGCGCACCGCCTCGGTCAGTTGGCCGCCTTCCTCATAGCCCACGTAGCCGGGAGGGGCCCCGATGAGGCGCGAGACGGCGAACTTCTCCATGTACTCCGACATGTCGATGCGGATGAGGGCGTCCTCGTTGCCGAAGAGCGCCTCCGCCAGCGTGCGCGCGAGCTCCGTCTTGCCCACGCCCGTGGGGCCCAGGAAGAGGAAGGAGCCGATGGGCTTCTTGGGGTCCTTGAGGCCCGTGCGCGAGCGGCGGATGGCCTGGCTGATCGATTTGATGCCCTCGTCTTGGCCGACCAGGCGCTTATGGAGCTGCTCCTCCATATGCACGAGCTTGTCGGTCTCCGTCTCGGTCAGGCGCGTGACCGGCACGCCCGTCCATTTGCTGACCACCGCCGCGATGTCCTCCTGGGTGATCGCGGGCACGGTCTGGTCGCGCTTCTCGCGCCACTTCTTCTTCATCTCCTCGAGCTGCTTGCGCAATTCCTTCTCCTTATCGCGCAGGCGCGCCGCCTTCTCGTATTCCTGGCCGGCGATGGCCCCGGACTTGTCCTTGACCACGGACTCGATCTCCCCTTCCTTTTCCTTGAAGGCGGGGGGCGCCTGGGTGGTCTGGAGCCTCGCCCGGGAGCCCGCCTCGTCGATGAGGTCGATGGCCTTGTCGGGGAGATAGCGGTCGGTGATGTAGCGGTCGGCCAGCTCGGCCGACGCCTTGAGGGCGTCGTCCTCGTATTTCACCTTGTGGTGGGATTCGTACTTGTCCTTGAGCCCCTGGAGGATCTTGACGGTGTCCTCGACGGAGGGCGGGTCGACGAGCACGGATTGGAAGCGGCGCTCGAGCGCCGCGTCGTGCTCGATGTGCTTGCGGTATTCATCGAGGGTCGTGGCGCCGATGCACTGGAGCTCGCCGCGCGCGAGCGCCGGCTTGAGCATGTTGGAGGCGTCGATGGCCCCCTCGGCGGCTCCGGCGCCGATGACGGTGTGGAGCTCGTCGATGAAGAGGATGACGGAGTTCTTGGAGCGGCGGATCTCCTCGATGATGTTCTTGAGACGCTGTTCGAACTCGCCGCGGTACTTAGTGCCGGCCACCACCGCCGCCAGGTCGAGGGTGAGCACGCGCTTGGAGGCCAGGAGCTCGGGGATGTCGCCGGTGGTGATCT
>CAYWAR010000061.1:0-9948 GCA_964455765.1 uncultured Elusimicrobia bacterium | reverse complement strand
CGGTTCCGGGAAATAGCGGTAGTCGTGGGCGTCCTCCTTGGAGCGCATCGCCTCGGTGACGCCGCGCTCATGGCTCCAGAGGCGGGTCTCCTGCCGGAGGCTCCCGCCCGCCTCCAGTTCCCGCGCCTGGCGCTGGGACTCGAAGCCCAGGGCGTCGCGCACGGCCCGCAAGGAATTGAGGTTCTTGACCTCGACCTTCACCCCCAGCCCCTCGGCGCCCCGCCGCCGCACCGAGCCGTGGGCGTCGCAGCGCATCTCTCCTTTCTCCATCTCGCAACGCGACACCGAGCAATAGCGCAGGACGGAGCGCAGGGAGGAGAGGTATTGGAACGCCTCCTCCGGGCTCCTCAGATCGGGGTCGGAGACGATCTCGACGAGAGGCACGCCCGCCCGGTTGAGGTCGACTAACGTGTAGGCCAGCCGTTCGGACCCGATGCCGTGAAGGAGCTTTCCCGCGTCTTCTTCCATGTGCGCTCGCGTTATCCCGATGCGCCTTCCCGAGACCTCCAGGAAGCCGGCCTCGGAGTAGGGCTCCTCATATTGTGAAATCTGGTAGCCTTTGGGAAGGTCCGGGTAGAAATAATTCTTCCTCGCGAAGACCGAGCGCTCCCGCAGGCGGCACCCCAGCGCCAGCGCCGCCCGGAAGGCCAGCTCCACCGCGCGCCGGTTGAGGGAGGGCAGGGCCCCGGGCTGTCCGGTGCAGACCGGGCAGATGTTCGTGTTGGGCTCGGCCGGGGCCGTCGGGCACGGGCAGAAGAGCTTGGAGGCCGTGGCCAGCTGGCAGTGCACCTCCAGGCCGATGATGGTCTCCCATGCCTCGCTCACGAGCGCCTCCCGCCCGCGGCCGAGAGGCCCTCGGCCTTGTCCAGGAGCCGGAAGTCGGCCGGGTAGCGCAGAAGCCGGCGCGCCGCTCCGTACCCGAGCCAGCGCAAGCCGAAGATCTCCTTGGGGTCCGCCTTCCCGCGCCGGAGCAGGGGCTCCATCCAGTACCAGCGCACCTTCTTTCGGACGGCCTTGCCCTTCCTCTCGAAGGAATAGCGCACGAGGGCCAGGCTCCCTCGGACGCGGCAGAGATAGCCGCTCTCCTCCTCCACTTCTCTGAGAGCCGCTTGGCGCGGGGTCTCCCCCCCCTCGATGTGCCCCTTGGGGAAGGTCCAGACCAGCTCGCCCTGTAGGTTGCGCATCCGGATGAGCAGGAACTTGCCCTCCCGAGTAACCACCCCACCAGCAGAAAATTCTTTGACCGCGCTTGTCCCGTTCCCCGCTCTAAAAACGGCGAGGGGAAAGCCTCTCCGGCCGAGTCCCCTGACCCTTGGGACGGAGTCCCCCCTTCCGGGGACCCCCCCACAGGGGTTCGTCCGGAGAGGCTTCCCCCTCTTCCCGTCCAGGACCGACCGCATCAAGGACACCCCCGGCCATGCGAGGAGGCCAATAAAAACGAGAGGAGTGCGGCCCCATCCCGCCGTTTCCCGTGGTGGGGGGCCCCCTTGGGGGGAACTTCGAGTTCCGAGGGCGCGGGGAAAGGCGGGATGGGGACCGCCGCTCCCCCCATCGAAACGGGCCTGCGCGGACTCGCCACGTGGCGAGTAGTGACGTTCAAATCCAGCCCGGTGCGGGTGAAAACAAGGGTCCTCATGCGATCCCCTTGGCGGAGAGCGCCTCGTCGGGCCAGGCGGGGAAGGGGCGGCGCTCCTGGTAGCGCGCCGCCGCGCGCAGGAGGAGGCCCTCGGAACCCGCCGGGCCCAGGAGCTGGAAGCCGATGGGAAGCCCCTCGGTCGAGAGCGCGCAGGGGACCGATAGGCCCGCGATCCCCGCCATGTTGCAGGGGATCGTGAAGACATCGGAGAGATACATCTGGAGCGGATCGGCCTTCTCGCCGAAGCGGAAGGACGGGGTGGGCGCGGTCGGGGTGAGGAGAAGGTCGGCCTCGGCGAAGGCCTTCTCGAAATCCGAGCGCACCAGCGTCCGCACCTTCTGGGCCCTCAGATAGTAGGCGTCATAATAGCCGGAGCTCAACGCGTAGGTACCGACCATGATGCGGCGCTTGACCTCCGCGCCGAAACCCGCGCCCCGGGACTCCTCGTAGCGCGAGCGCAGGGGCATGCTCGAGCCGCCCGCCGCGCTGAAGCCGAAGCGCATCCCGTCGAAACGGGCGAGGTTCGCGCTGGCTTCCGAGGGAGCCAGGATGTAGTAGCTGCTCAAGGCGTGCGCGGTGTTGGGCAAGGAGACCTCCACCACGCGCGCGCCAAGCGCGCGCAGTTCCTCCCGGACGGCGCGCACCGACTCCGCGACCTCCGCGTCCAGACCGGCCGGGAAATACTCCCGCGGCACGCCCACGCGCAGGCCCGATAGGCCTCCCTCCAGTGCACGGGCGTACTCGGCTCCGGAGGAGGGGATGCAAGTGGAGTCCCTCGGGTCCGGCCCCGCGATCACGCTCAGGGCCAGGGCCGCGTCCTCCGCGTTCCGGGCGATGGGGCCGACCTGGTCGAGCGAGGAGGCGAACGCCACCAGACCGTAGCGGGACACGGTCCCATAGGCCGGCTTGAGACCGACGACGCCGCAGAAGGAAGCGGGTTGGCGGATCGAACCGCCCGTGTCCGAGCCCAGGGCCAGCGGCGCCATGCGCGCGGCCACGGCGGCGGCCGAGCCGCCGCTCGATCCCCCGGGGACCCGGTCCAGGCGCCAGGGATTGCGCGTCGGGAAGAAGGCGGAATTCTCCGTCGAGGACCCCATTGCGAACTCATCGAGGTTGGTCTTGCCCAGGAGCACCGCGTCCTCGGCGCGCAGGCGCTCGACCACCGTCGCGTCGTAGACCGCCCTGTGCCCTTTGAGCATCCGCGAGCCGCAGGTGGCCTCGAAGCCCTTGACCAGGATGTTGTCCTTGAGGGCCACCGGGACGCCGGCGAGCCTCCCCGCGCGGCCCCCCGAGGCGATGCGCCGGTCCAACGCCCGGGCCGACTCGAGGGCCGCGTCCTCGAAGACGGCCAGGAAGGCCCGGATCTCGCCGTCGAAGCGGCGGATCCTATCGAGATGGGACTTCACCACCTCCTCGGCGCGCAGGGTTCCCGCGCGCACTCCGCGGGCGATCTCCGCGGCGGTCCGATCGCAGAGAGGGGCGGAGCTCATCGGGAAAGGTCCCTCTCGCTGGGTAAGGGCTCCTGCGGCAGGGAACCTTGCGCCGCCACCCCGGTAAGCTCCCCGTCCATGGCCACGGCGTCCCCTCCCCCGCTCAAGCGCTGGATCTGCTCCTCGATCTTGGCCGCCTTGGCGGGGAGGAGCACCTTGGCCTTGCGCAGGTCCGAGAGCGCCCCGCGCATGTCGCCCATCTCGCTGCGGGCCACGCCCCGGTTGGCGAAAGCCAGGCCGTGGCTGGGGTTGACCGAGAGGATATGGTCGAGATCCTTGACCGCGCGGTCTTGGTCGTTGAGGAGGAAATAGGCGTTGCTGCGCAGGTAGAGGGCGTCTTCGTGGTCGGGATTCTTGCGCAGGAAGGCGGTGAAATCCTCGACGGACTCGGGGTACTTCCTCAGCTCGCGATAGGCCCGCCCGCGGTAATAGTGGGCCCACTCGAAAGCGGGAGCGACGCGCAGGACGGCGGTGTAATCCACGGCCGCTCCGGCGAAATCCCTCAGCTTGTCGCGCACCGTCCCGCGCACCACGCGCACCACCGCGGCGTCCGGCGCGAGCTCGACGGCGCGGTTGAGGTGCTTG
This sequence comes from uncultured Elusimicrobia bacterium, assembly GCA_964455765.1. Lineage (GTDB taxonomy): Bacteria > Elusimicrobiota > Elusimicrobia > UBA1565 > UBA1565 > CAYHRV01. The sequence goes on along the minus strand of CAYWAR010000061.1, from coordinate 6,237 downwards.
AGCGCGTCCTTGGGCCGGTTCTGCGAGCTCAGGACGCTCCCCAGGCCGAAATGCGCGAGCGCGTATTTCGGGTCCGCGGCCGCCGCGGCCGTGAAATCCTCGGAGGCCTCGGACATCCGCTTGACCACGAAGCGCGCCAAGCCCCGCGCGGTGTAGGCTTGCGCGCCGTCGGGCTTGAGCTGGAGGCCGGCCTCGGCGTCCTCGCGGGCGCCTTCCTCGTCCCCGGAAGTCCAACGGCACATGGCGCGGAAAGCCGCGGCGGTCTTCCAACCCGGATGCTCGGTCATGGCCTGGGTCAGGCTCTCGATCGCCTCGTCGAATCGGGCGGCCTGGTAGGAGGCCAGCCCCTTGCGCAAAGACTCCAGCGCGAAGGCCGAAGGCTCCCTCTTGGCCGGGGACCCCTTGCGAACCGAGCCCTCCTTGGAGGCGGCCGGAAGGGAGAGGAGCAGGCACGCCGCTGCCGCCAAGCCCCTCATTCGATCACCTTCGGGACCTTGAAGAAGCGCCCCTCGCGGGAGGGCGCGTTGGAAAGGATGTCCTCCGCCGCGGCGCAGGTTTCGGGCGCGTCCGGGCGCAGGTCCCCTCCGGGCCCCTGGACATGCGCGGTCGGCGCGACGCCCTCGAGATCGAGAGCGCCCAAGCGCGCCACGTGCTCCAGGATCCGCCCGAGCTGCTCGCTCAGGAGCGGGACTTCCTCGGGCTTCAGGCTCAGCCGCGCCAGGCGCGCGACGCGGCGGACCTCGGTCTCGTCGATCACGACCGGTCTCTCCTCATGCCGGAAGAAGGGGCGCGTAGCGCACCAGGAGCTTGCGTGTCGCTCCGCTGTCGAAAACCACCGTCACCTTGAGCCCCTCGCCGGAGCCGTCCTTGGCCACCACGCGTCCTATCCCGAACTCGGGATGGCGCACCCGCAGACCTATGCGAACCCTCAACGCGGCTTGCCGCGTCGGGGGCCCGTCGTTTATAGGCCCCAGTCCGCTGTTTTCCGCCGGATTTGTCCGCCTGCCCCCCAAAAGCCCCGCCTCCAGGATGAAGCGCGAGGGAAGGTTCGCGTAGACCCTGCCGAAGAGTCTGCGCGTCGCGGCGTAGGTGAGCAGGAGCCTCTCCCGGGCGCGCGTCATGCCCACGTAGCATAGCCGCCGCTCCTCCTCGAGTTCGTCGGGGTCCCCCCCGTCCCGGGAGATGGGGAAGAGGCCCTCCTCCAGCCCGGTCAGGAAGACGACCGGGAACTCGAGGCCCTTGGCCAGATGCACCGTCATCAAAGTCACCGCGGGACGGCCCGCTTCGTATTCGTCGGCTCCGCTCTGCAGGGCCACGTCCTCGAGATAGCGCTCGAGCCCTTCGCCGGGGCGGCTCTCCTCGAACTCCCGAACCGCGTTGACGAGTTCCTGGACGTTGTCGAGCCGCGCGGCTTCCGCGGGGTCGGAGACGGCCTCGGCGCGCAGCCAATCGAGGTAGCCGGTGCGCCGCAGGGCGGACTCCAGGGCCGCGGAGGGGGAGAGGGCGCGCATGTCGCGGCCGAGCCCCTCGATGAGGGATCTCAATTCCCGCGCGGCCCGGCGCGCGGCGGGGGTCAGCTTCTCGATGGAATCGGCCTTGCCGAGCACCGAGAAGAGCGGCGCATCCTCCAGGACCATGCGCTCCTCCAGGGCGTCGAGGCTGGCCTTGCCCACGCCGCGGGAGGGCACGTTGATGATCCGGGAAAGGGAGATGGAGTCCGAAGGATTGAGGGCGGCCCGGCAATAGGCCAGCGCGTCTTTGACCTCCTTGCGCTCGTAGAAGCGCACCGTCCCCACCACGCGATAGGGGAGCCGGGCCAGGCGCAGGGCCTCCTCGAAGGAGCGGCTCTGCGCGTTGGTGCGGTAGAACACGGCGATGTCCGAGAGCGGCATGCCCTGCTCGGCCAGGCGCACGATGCGCGCGGTCACGAAGCGCGCCTCCTCCCTCTCATCGGGTAGTTCCTGGGACTCGACCCCATGTCCCGCGGGACGGTCCGTCCAGAGCGTCTTCTCCGGCCGGCGGCGGTTGTTGGAGATGACCGCGACCGCGGCCTGGAGGATGTCCGGCGTCGAGCGGTAGTTCCTCTCCAGGCGCACGACCTTGGCGTCGGGGAAGTCCTTGTCGAAATCCAGGATGTTGCCCACATGCGCTCCGCGCCAAGCGTAGATCGAATTATGCACCAACACGCCCTCGGCGGCATAGTTCCTCAGGTTGGGAACCGAGAGATCGAACACGGTCCCCTCGAAAGGAATAGGCTCCACGGACACGACGGCATCCTCGAAGACGGAGTCCCCCTCCAGCGACGGGACGGCCATGCCCGGCCGGAGATGGGATGCGGGCATGAAGTGGAACGGCTTTCCAGGGGTCAACCGCGCGCGGGGCACGACCTCCAATCCGTCCATGGAACGGATGCTCTCCGCGAGCTCCATGCCCTTGTCGTAGTCCTTGCGCGCGGTCTCTATGCGCCACGTTCCGGCTTTTCCATCACGCACGGGGAACTTGCCCTCCGCATTCGCCCGCAAGGCCGAGTCGGAGGTGACCAATTGGACTCGATGTTCGTTCCATGACCCCCGCCCGGACGCCCTGCCTCCTCCGAAAGCCGTGAACCACACGTATTTCCTGTGGAATTCGCCGCGCGTGACCGCGAAGGGACGATGGTGAGGAAAACGGGGATCGAGGCGCAGGTCTCGCATGAGCTTCCGGGCGCCGGATTCCGTATCGATGGAAGAAAACAGGCGGTCCACCAATTCTTGGTCGACAGCCATCCTTCGACCGCGCACATGGAACACCATCGTCGGCAGGCCGTAGCTCACCGAATAAAGCTGTTCGTAGTATCTGGCCTCTCCCAGACTCGCGCAGGATTTCAGTATCCATACGGCGTCGGCCACTTCTTGATTCGTCCGGACCAGGACGCCGTTGAGCAGGGCCCCATCCTTCGAGGAGCGCACCCCGGAGGTAGTGCCTATGCGATATCCTTTCCCCTTACGGAGCATCAAATAGACGTAATTCATGCCCGGCACAGGATCCAACCGGCCGAAACAAATATGGTTGGGAGTCGCGCATAGCTCCCTGCCGGACTTCAAGCGGATGCGCAACAGCGTCCCCGTGTAAGGCCGGCGCATGACTTTCTCGACCCTCATGGGAAGCGTCCGCCCCCATCCCGCCCCGCCCAAGACCTCGTCTCCCTCGCGAATACCCTCTATTTTCTTAGCGCCGGCCGGCGTCATGATGCGCGCGCCGGGCGGAAGGCATTGATCGGGATCCCCGACCGCGCAGACCTGCCGATGCCCGGCGGCCAGGGTCTTGGTCAGGGAATGCTGGGCGTGGTTGGTGTCCTGGTACTCGTCGACGAGGACATGGTGAAAATGCTCCTGGTAGTAGGAGCGGACCCTCTCGTGGTCGCGCAGGAGCTCCACGGCCTTCATGAGCAGGTCGCCGAAGTCGAGCCCCCCGGAGGCGCTCAGACGGCTCTGGTAGCGCTTGTAGACGCGCGCCGCGGTCTGGCGGAAGGGGTCCTTCTGGGCCATGGCGTAGATCGAATAGGACTGCGCGTCGAGCAGGTCGTCCTTGGCCCGGGAGATCACGCTGACATAGAGCGACGCCTTGTTCTTCTCTTTCTCGAGCCCCAGCTCCACCAGAGCCTTGGACACCAGCCGCTTCTGGTCGTCCTGGTCGTAGATCGTGAAGTGCCGGTCGAGGCCGAGGTCGGCGAAATGCCGCCTCAGAAGGCGGGCCGCGAAGGCATGGAAGGTGTGCACCCAGGCCAGGGCGCCGTTGCCCGGCGCGAGCGCGTCGATGCGGCGGCGCATCTCCGCGGCGGCCTTATTGGTGAAGGTGACGGCCAGGATGCGGTCGGGCCTCACCCCCTCCGCCAGGAGGGAAGCCAGCCGGTGGACGATGACACGGGTCTTGCCGGTGCCGGCTCCCGCCAGGACCAATAAGGGGCCGCCGCGGTGCGCCACGGCTTCCCTTTGCTCGGTATTGAGGTGTCCCAGGTCTGCCATTCGGCGTGGACGGCGGAAGGCAAGCCGCCGACGATAGATTGTAACACATCCTCGTCGGGCCCGCCAGGCGACTTTGGTCCCACACTGCCGGACTCCCGGCGAACGCGCCGGCGTTTGCCGGGAGTCCGGAGGTTAATGGTAAACTGGCTCGATGAAATGGACCGCCTGGGTCCTCCTCGCGCTGGTGTTGGCGGCCTGGCTCCTCCTCAAGCCGGTCCCGCGCCCGGGCCCGGACGCTCCGCCGCCGCGGGCGCTCCCCGCCGGTCCACCCCCCTTAGCCGCGTCCGAAGCGTTCCTTCATCACGAGAGGGGGAAGGCCCTGGTGGGGAAGAATGATTGCGAGCCGGCGCTCAAGGAACTCGACGAGGCCATCCGCCTCGACCCAGCGCTGGCCCCGGCCTTCTACGACCGCGGCTTGGCCAAGCAATGTCTGGGGCGAAACGAAGAGGGAGCTCTCGATTACGGCCGCGCGATCGAGCTCGACCCCAAGGACCCCTACGCTCATTACGCCCGGGGCCTCTATTATGCCGGGGAAGGCCGGCTCGCCGACGCCCGGAGCGATGCGGACGCCCTATTTTCCTTGGGCTCGGCGGAACTGGCGCACAACCTAGCCCTCGTCATTCGCGAGCACGACCCGTCCAAGGGGACCGTCCAGATCGAGAAAGAGCCGGGTCAGTAGATCGTTCGAAGCAGGGCCACGGCCTCGATGTGGTCGGTGTGAGGGAAAAGGTCCACGCCCTCCACCTTCCGGAGGTCGTAGAGGTCGGCTAAGCGGCGCAGGTCCTCGGCCATGGCCTTGGGGTTGCAGGAGACGTAGAGGATGTGTTTGGCGGCCAGCTCCTTGAGGGCCGGGACGGCCGAGGGATGCAGCCCGGAACGGGGCGGGTCCACGATCACCGTGTCCACCTCCACCCCCTGCGCGGCCAGCCCGGGCAATATCTCCTCCACCTTGGCGGCCATGAACTGGGCGTTGGGGACCTTGTTGATCTCCGCGTTGTGCCGGGCGTCCTCCACCGCCGAATCCACCAGCTCGACGCCCATCACCTGCGCGCAGAGGTCCGCGACGGAGAGGCCGATCCCGCCCCCGCCGCAGAAGAGGTCGAGCAGGTTCTTGGGCTCGAGTTCCGAGAGCCAGGAGCGCAGGAGGCCGTAGAGGAACTCCGCGCCGCGGCTGTTGGTCTGGGCGAAGGAATACGGCGAGATCCGGAACCTCTTGCCCAGGAACTCCTCGTAGATATGCCCCGGCCCGTGGAGCAGCTCGAGCTTCTCCGAGGACGCCGTGTCGGACTTGCTCGTATGGATGCCGCGCAGGACCGTGCTGGCCGGGTAGCAGGCGGCGACCGCCTTCACGAAGCTCTCCGCGGGGAAGGGGCCCGGAGAAGTCACGCAGACCACCATCCGCTCGCCGGTGTTCTTGCCCTCGCGCACGAGCAGATGCCGCAGGAAGCCTTCCTGGCGGTGGAGGTTGTAGGGGACGAGCTTTTCATGGCGCGCCCACTCGTGCACGCCCTTGAGCAGGGCGGGCGCTTCCGGGGAAAGCAGAAAGCATTCCTCCAGGTTCATGACCTTGTCCCAGCGGTTGCGGCGCTTGAGGCCGAGGAGGAGCGCGTCCTCCCCGGGCGCAGGGGCCGGGTAGACGTCCTGGAAGGAGTACTCCATCTTGTTGCGGTAATACCAGGGCTCGGGGGAAGGATGGACGAGCACCCCCGCGCTCAAGCCCAGCGGCGCCATCAGGCGGGAGAGCTCCTCGGCCTTCTTGGCGACCTGCGCCTCGTAGGGGAGGTCCTGCATCCGGCACCCCCCGCAGTCTCCGAAGTGTTTACAGCGAGCCTGTGCCGGCAGCTCCCCCACGGGGGGCTGCCCGTTGTCCGGGGGCGTGCTCATTACTTGTTTTTCAGCCGTCTCAACCGGCCGCCCTGTTTCCTTTTTCCTGGCCATTCCTTTAGCCGTTTATCTTAAAGAAGCAGACATCCCCGTCCTCAACGACATACTCCTTCCCTTCCGACCGTATCTGGCCCTTGGCCCTGAGCCCGGCCTCCGAGCCTTCCTTGTCGAGTTGGGCATAGGTGTAGACATCCGCCCGGATGAAGCCCTTCTCGAAATCGGTGTGGATGACGCCCGCGGCCTGGGGCGCGCGCATGCCCTTGCGTATCGTCCAGGCGCGCACCTCGTCCTCGCCGCCGGTGAAGTAGCTCTGCAGGCCGAGCAAGCGGTAGGCGGCCAGGATGACGCG
>CAYWAR010000060.1:3240-10070 GCA_964455765.1 uncultured Elusimicrobia bacterium | reverse complement strand
CCTTGGCCGACTCGTCGAGGCCGTCGCGGAAGGGGAAGAAAGCGTCCGAGGCCAGCGCCAGGGCGCCGGGGGCCGGGTTGGTGAGGAGGAACTCGGAGTATTTGCGCGCCGCCACTTGCACGGAGTCCACTCGGGACATCTGCCCGGCGCCGATGCCCACCGTGGCGTCCGGGCCCGCCAGGACGATGGCGTTGGAGCGGACATGCTTCGCCGCCGCCCAGGCGAAGCGCAAAGCCGCTTCCTCCTGCGCGGAGGGGGGGCGCTTGGTCACACAGCGGGGCTCTTGGGCCAGGAGGACCCTGTCAGGTTCCAGGGCCAGGACCTCCGAGCCCAAGGAACGCAGCAGCGGCGCCTTTCCCGGAAGAGATTTCATCCGGAGCAGGCGCAAGTTGGGTTTCTTCTTGAGTAGGTCCAGCGCCTCGGGGAGGAAATCGGGGGCGCAGAGCGCTTCCACGAAGCGCTTTTCCAGGACCGCGGCCGTGGCCGCGTCCACCGGACGATTAAAAGCGAGGACGCCGCCGAAGGCGCTCTTGGGGTCGCAGGCCCAGGCTCTCTCCAGCGCCGCCGCGAGCGAGGCCGCCGTGCCGATGCCGGAAGGGGTCACATGCTTGAAGACCACGGCGGCGGCCTCCTGGAACTCGCAGGCCGCGTCCCAGGCGCCGAAGGCGTCCAGGAGGTTGTTGTAGGACAGCTCCTTGCCGTGGAGCTGCTCGAAGGAGGCTCCTTGGCCCTTGGGCGCGTAGAGCGCGGCCTTCTGGTGGGGATTCTCCCCATAGCGCAGGTCGAATGCCTTGGAGAAGCGCAGGGTCAGTTCCTTGGGAAAAGCCTCCGCGGGAGAGGAAGGCTCGCCGGCTCCGCCGGGCGAGGGCTTGGCCGAGGACCAGGCGCTGGCGATCATGGCGTCGTAGGAGGAGGTGTGCTCGAAGGCGGCCAGGGCCAGGCGCCGGCGCGTCGCCGCGCTGAGCTTGCCCGAGGAGCTCTCCAGTTCGCCGAGCACGCCGGCGTAGTCGGCGGGGGAGACGACCACGGCCACGTCCTCGTAGTTCTTGGCCGCGGCCCGGATCAGCGCCACGCCGCCGATGTCTATGTTCTCGATGACGTCGTCGGCGAACGGGGAAGGGGCCTTGGCCGCGGTCTTTCCGAAGGGATAGAGGTTGACGGCCACCAGGTCGATGGGCTCGATGCCGAAGAGGCCGGCCTCGCGGGCCTGGGCGGGGTCCTCGCGCCGGAGCAATATGCCGCCGTGCACCCGCGGATGCAGGGTCTTGACCCGGCCGCCCAGTATTTCGGGGAAGGCGGTCAGGCTCTCCAGGGGCCGGACCTCGACGCCGGAGTCCTTGAGCGCCTTGGCCGTCCCCGAGGTGGAGATGAGCTCGACGCCCAAGCGTTCCAGGCCCCGGGCGAACTCGACTAGGCCGGTCTTATCCGAGGCCGAGAGCAGGGCCCTGCGCACGCGGCGCGTGGCGGTCTCGTGGGAGTCCAGTATCTCGACGAGCCCGTCCTTGACGCGGACCCTCCCCTCGACGAAGAGGCGGACGGCCTCCGGATAGAGCCAATGCTCCTGCTCAAGCACCCGGGCGGCCAGGTCGCCAGGCGCGTCCTGGGGCAGGACCGGGACGACGGCCTGCATGAGGATGGGCCCGTGGTCGTAGAGCGCGTCGACGAGATGCACGGTGCAGCCGGAGAAGCGGGCGCCCGCGCGTAGAACGGCCTCGTGCACCCGCATGCCGTACATGCCCTTGCCGCCGAAGGCGGGAAGGAGGGAGGGGTGGATGTTGAGGATGCGCCCGGCGTAGGCGTCGAGCAGGGGAGCCTGGAGCTTGGATAGGAAGCCCGCCAAGCATAGGAGGTCGATGCCCCGCTTGAGGCATTCGGAGAATAGATAGGCGTCGCGGGCCTCGGGGGATGGGAAGGCGCGGGCGGGCGCCGCTTCACACTCGACGCCCGCCTCCTTGGCGCGCCGCAAGGCCCCGGAGCCCTCGGTCCCGGAGACCACCCAGGCGACCTGGCCCTTGATCCGGCGGCTCCTGCAGGCGTCGAGCAGGGCCTGGAGATTGGTCCCTTCCCCCGACGCGAACACCGCGACTCGCTTCATCGGGTCGGCGCTGGGCAGGAGGAGTCGGTGGGCTGAGGGCAGCTGATATCGGAGGCCTCGCAGACGCTGATGCAGATGCGGCAGGGCGGCGCGGGCTCGGCGATGGCGGTGCGCAGGAAGATCTTGTAGTTATAGGACCTGTTGCCGATCTTCAGGTTGGGGGAGCCGAGGCAGGACGCGGTGGTGGAGCCCGATTCCAGCGCGCAGGTCGATTGGTTGAGTTTCTTGTCCTGACCCAGGCAGGTGAATACCTTGGCCTGGGCGGCGGCGAGCAGGAAGCGGTTCTCATTGCCCTCGAGCGACTGTTTCGCCGCGACATGGCGGGCCATGGTCCACTTGAGCGTGAGGGCGGACATGAAGCCCATCATGGCCACGAGGATGAGCACGTGCACCAGGATGACCCCGCGGCTCATTGGCCGGCCTCGAGGAGCTCCACTCCGCTGTTGACCCCCACGGAGAATTTCTCGAGGGTCGCCCCGCCTTGGTGCTCCACCTTGAAGCCGAACTTGAGATAATTCGCCTGGCCCGCGGGCCGGTTGAACACCCGGGCGGCGAGCGGGGTCACGAGGACGGCGCCTTTGGGTTCTCCGGCGAGCAGGGCCTTGCCGTGGTCCGTTCCCGACAGTCCGGCCGAGCCGCAGCCTCCGCTCGGGACCACGGCTCCCGGACCCCAGTAATAGTGGAGCTGTTTCTCATTGGACAGGCAGACGCGGAAGTAGGAGACATCATCGCCCGTATGATATTTGTTGTCTCCATCCAGATCCACCAGGCTGTACCAATTCTGGCTGTAGGGCAGCTTGCTGGGCTGGCAGGGGGCGTCGCAGGCCTTGCCGCAGTCGATGACCACGGGGTCGAGGCTGTAATCGGCATGGGATTTGCGCAGATTCTTCCAGCCGACCAGCTCATCGCTCGTGCAGCCGAAAGGCCCGGGCGATTGGAGCAGGGTGGCTTCGGCCAGCGCGCGCATGATGACCTTGCGGGCGTAGTCGGCTTGGTTCTGAACGGCATTGTCCTGGACGATGCGGCCTTTATCCCGGCCGATGCCTCCCTGGAACGAGGAGAGCCCGGCCATGATCATGGCGACCAGGAAGACGGCCAGGATGAGCTCGACCAAGCTGAAGCCGCGGCTCAAGGGTCGTCCCATTTCATCTTGATGTCCACCCTGCGCGTCTTGAGCGAGCCGAGATTCTCCACGGTCACCGTGTAGCTCAGCTTGGCGTTGTAGGGCGCCGCCTTCAAGTCCGCCGGGAGCATGGAGGTGACGTCATGGATGCAGTTGGCCGACAAAGCCCATTCGCCGCAGGTGTCGGAGGGATGATGCCATGAGCCCCCGGGCGCTCCTTGGGTGTCGTTGATGTTCCCAGTGACATAGCTTTTCAGTTCTTCCTGGACCTGGCGGCCGTACTGGTTGATCTTGTCCCGTCCGGCATGGCGCTTGCTCTGCTGGCGCGCCGAGAGCGTGACGGAGAACACGCCGGCCACGCCCACGGCCAGGAGCAGGGTGGCGATGACCACCTCGACGAGCGTGAATCCGGCCCTAGACGATCTCAACGGAGAATTTGAATACGGGATTGCCATCGTCTCTTGGGAAAACGAATTTGCAGGAGCCTTTGAGGTCGGCTGACCCGATCGTGGCGGTGTAGGAGCAGTTGACGCTGGGCTTCATGCCGGAGGCGGGCTGGGTCCAGGTCTGGACCCCGGATGCTCCTTGGGGGCTCAAGACCTTGAATTCCGGGTTCATGGGCAGGTGGCCGAGCGGGGAGAATAGCCCTTGATCGGCCCAGAACTTCGTCTGGAATTTCGACCCCCAGACATTGTAGACGATCTCGTTGCCGAACTTGTCTTTCACCTTTTCCGTCCTCTTGAAGGTGACGGCGTCGAAGATGGTCCAGGTGATGGTGAGGGGGACGTTCTTCTTGATGGCGCATGCCTCATTGACGACGGGGCAGCCTTCGACCTTGAAGCCGCCTATCTCGGCCGGCCATTCGGTTATCGACTGGTCGGCCCACACCAGGCGGTCCGCCTGTATGTTGCCGCGGACATACAGGGTGGGAAGGAAGGTGCTCCCGTCGTTGTTCTTGGTCCGGGGGGCTCTGCCCGCCTTCTTGTCGTCGATGCGTACCGGCCGGGCTCCGGAGGCGCACGGCAGATAAGGGTTGTCGGTGTATTGGGGTTGGACCGGCGCCAAGGCCGGATTGTAGTGGCAGTCCTGTCCCGGGGCGAGGGTCACATTGCCGCTGGTCTCGGCCAAACGCGTGGTGTTCCGGGAGACCAATTTCATGAAGGTGGCGCTCGGGTCGGGATAGTAGGTGGTCCAGTCCAACTGGCCGGGACTCAGGTCGCCGGCCGTGCCCAGGAGCAGGAAGAGCCCCAACAGGGAGCGGGCCATGTCCCGGCTGAGGCGGACGCGCAGGATGAGCTCCCGGGGCCTCATGGCAGCCACCCGCAGCGCTTGGTATTGTTCTGAAGGTGGATGCAGCCGGTGACCTGGAGATGGCCCCAGACGTTGAAATTCTCGGAGTTGCGCGGGATGCCGAGTTCGGTCACGGGGCCGGGGATGGCCGCCGGGTCCACGCCCACGCCGACCTTGCCGCCCATGGCGTTCTTATTGGCCATGTAGATCTTGACCGTCCCATCCTTCTTCCCCCCGAGCTGGGTCTGGGCGGTGGTCACCAGTTCCGTGTACACGCCGGAGGGGGAGGTGTAATAATTCGTCATGGTGATGGTCTCGGCCGTGCCCGCCACCCGCGGCAAGGCCAGGAAGCCCAGCAGGGCCGCGGCCCAGGCCATGCGGGGACGCAGGGCCAATTCCACGCTGAGCTCGGAGCGCAAGGGGGTCATAACGGCTCGAACCTGCAGCGGAAAGTGTTCTCGAGATGGATGCAACCGTCCACGCGCAGAGTCCCCTTGATCACCAGCGCGCGGGCTTCATCCGCGTTCGTGCCGATCACCGGTTCCTGGCCGTTGCCCACGGCGACATAGGTGCTCTCGTTGCTCTCGGAGCCGAGATAGACCCTGTCTCCGTTGCGGGCCAACGTCACATTGCCGTAGATGGTCAGGGCTTCATGGGTGGCGGAGGGCGGGGGGAAATAGGTGTTGAGCGTCGCCACATCCGCGGTGGCGGCCATGCGCGGCAAAGCCCCGAGAAGCAGGAAGAACAGGGCTAGGCGGATCCTGGAGGGGGTCAGGAGGATACGGAAGGTTATCTCATGCGTCACCATGCCGACGGCCTCCTTGCAATAGCATAACAGCCCCCATGGGGGCTGTCAAGGAGAAAGCTATTGCAGTTCCTGGGTGACGTCCGCGTCGGCGCCCATGGCGATGAGCACGAAGGTGTACTCCCCGGGCTCCATGTGGTACATCTTCATGGAGTTGTGCCGTCCCGGGTCCGCGACCATGCCGTGGTTGTCCTTGATGAGCACTTTCTTGGCGTTGGCGACTTCCCAGGAGAGTGTGATGGGTTCGCCCAGGCCCACGCTGGTCTTGTCCACCGTGAACTTGAGTATCTCCGGGGAGGGGTCGAAGCCGGGCCCGCGCACTCCCCAGATCGTGAGGGCCACGGCCAGAGCGGCGAAAGAAAGGGCGGCTTTCGGCGCCCAGGAGAATTCCGGGACGCTGGGCCTGCCCATGATGCGCCGCATCGTCTCCTCCGCGAAATGAACGGGAGCGACATGAGGCCGGGCCCGGCGCAATGCCGGGACCAGGGCTTTCCAAAAGGCCTTATATTCCTTGAATCGTTCCATATACCACCCTCTATTATATATACGCGCGCGGGCGCGAAAAGTTACATGCCCTCGGGAGTCCTTCCGAACTTCTTCCACAAGAAGAGTTTCGCCCTGTGCAGGCGCACCTTGACGTTGGAAACGGGCAAGCCCAGGCTCTCGGAGATGTCCTCATAGCTCTTCTCTTGGAGATGGCGCAGGATGAAGGCCGCTTTGAGCGAGTCCGGCAGGCTTTCGACGAGGCGCTCGGCCCAGCGCTCGGCCTCGGCTTGGCCGAGGGCCGCGTCCAGGGGGGCGTCTCGAGAGGGCAGTTCCAAACGGGGAGCCTCATCGCCTCCCTCGGGCTCCGCGTCCAGGGAGAAGAAGCGCAGGATGCGCCGTTTCCTGAGCCGGCTCCGGCAGCGGTTGATGGCCACGGTGTAGAGCCAGTTGGAGAGCTTGAGCTCCTTGCGGTAGGCGTCCAGGCGGGCGTGAAGGGTCAGGAAGGTCTCCTGGGCCACGTCCTCCGCGTCCTGCGGGTTTCCCAGCATGCGCAGGCAGAGGTCGTAGACCATGTCCTGGTAGCGGTTGAGCAAGGCTCTGAAGGCCGGGACATCCCCCTTGCGAGCGCGCGCCACGAGGGACGCGTCGTCTTCCGCGGCCGAGTCCATGATCGCTCCCTAACAGCCTCGGATGGGGTCATTTCCGGGCCCCCACCGACGCCCACGGCCCGCAGCGGGGAGGTCCCCCGGACCTCCCCCTATGCCATGCTCGGTCATAGGGAGGATTGTATCACTTCGATGAAATAACACGCATAAAAAACGAGGCGGGCCCGCTTTCGCGGGCCCGCCGTTTTCGCGTCTCGAAGCGTCCTTACTTCTTCTTGGCGGGGGCGTTATCCACCAGGAACACCGGGTGCGCGACGGCGATGCGCAGTTTCCCGTTGATGAGCAAGGTCTTGCCCACCTGCTGGGAGGCCGTCTTGCGCACGACGTTGATGGTGTAGCGCTTCTTCTTGGGGTCATAGGAGAGGA
>CAYWAR010000060.1:0-3140 GCA_964455765.1 uncultured Elusimicrobia bacterium | reverse complement strand
GTCTTGCGCACGACGTTGATGGTGTAGCGCTTCTTCTTGGGGTCATAGGAGAGGACCTTGTCCCCGGCCTTGACCTTCTCGACTTCCAGGGCGCGCCCGTCGATCATCGCGATCTTGATGCCCTTCGCGATGCCCCGGTCCTTGTGGTCCTGCTCGCCCTCGTTCTCGTTGTGCACGAGGAAGTTGTCGGCGAAGAAGTCATTGGGCTCGTTGGTGTACAGGTTGTACACCTGGACGTCCTCGGTGATCTCCTTGAGGCTGGTGATCTGCTGGGGCTCGCCGTTGGCGTTGAGCAGGGTGTCTCCGACCTTCATGGTCTCGGAGGGCTTCCACTGGCCGTTGACGTAGAGCACGTGCGTCGGCGTGATCTTCAGGGTGTCGTTGACCACGAAGTACTTCTGGCTCTGCGTCTTGAGCGTCTCGACCACCGAGGAGCCTACGAAGAGGCCGGCTTCGGCGTCATAGGACATGACCTTGTCGCCGATCTTCACATCCTCGATGTTCTTGTAGCTGCCGTCCTCCAGGAGGATCTTGGTGCCCGCCAGGAAGCAGGAGAGGATGGACTGGCAACTCGCCGAGGCCACGCCGCCGTCATCGGCGGAGCAGGTGATGCTCGCCCGGTGCGGTCCATAGTGCCCGTAGCGGCCGTATCTCCGGCTGCCGCTCTTGCCTACGTTGCTCTCGGACCCGCTGGGTCCGCTGAGGTCCACGCGGCCGGCGTTGCTGTTCCAGCTGGCGGTCAACCACCCTCCGGACGCGCGCAGGTTGCTCGGGGAACAGCTGATCGAGCAGGTCGGCGGCTCGGGCTTCTTGACGGTGACGGTCAGGTCCTTCTTCTTCGATTTCTTGGCCTTCTCTTTCGCCAGGGACTGCATGCTCAGGCCGGCCACTACCAGCGCGGCGGCCGTCAAGAGCAGGCCCAGGGCTCTTAGTTTCTTCATTTTTGTTTTTCTCCCACCCCTCCCGGGGTCCTCCGCGGACTCCGCGGGGGTTTTCGTCTACTCTATTATACGCCCAAAAGGGCCAAAGGTTACATGCCAAGGGCCGGCAGGCCTATCTTCAGCGTAGGACCACCGGCCCCCGGCCGGAGAGAATCTCGCCGACCGGCAGGGCCTCGGGGAGGATGCGCCACGCCGGGGCCAAGTCCTGAGGGCGCACGATGACGACCATCCCCAGCCCCATGTTGAAGGTAAGCCACATGTCCGGCTCCGGCACCCGCCCGCGCCGCTGGATCTCCTGGAACACGGCCGGGACCTTCCAGGCCTTCTTATGGAACACGGCCCGGCAGCCGGGGGGTAGGATGCGGGGCACGTTCTCCAAGATGCCTCCGCCCGTGATGTGGGCGAGGCCGAGCACCCGCCGGCCCTTGCGGCCGAGGCCGTCGATGAGCCGGGAGATCTCCGGGACATAGATGCGCGTGGGGGTCAGGAGCCTGGGCCCCCAGTCGCGAAGGCTCCGTCCCTGGAAGGCCTTGCGCACCAGGGAGAAGCCGTTGGAATGCGCGCCGGAGGAGGGGAGGCCGAGGATGAGATCGCCTGGGCGGATACTGGAGCCGTCGATGAGGCCGTCCTTGGAGACGATCCCTACGGCGAAGCCCGCGAGGTCGTACTCCCCCTTGGGATAGAAGCCCGGCATCTCGGCGGTCTCGCCGCCAAGCAGGGCCAGGCCGGCCTGGGAACAGCCTTTCATGATCCCCGATAGTATGCGCTTGGACTTGCCCAGGTCGAGCTTCCCGGTCGCGTAATAGTCGAGGAAGAAAAGGGGCCTTGCCCCGCAGGTCACCAGGTCGTTGGCCACCATGGCCACCAGGTCGATGCCGATCGTCTCATGCCGGTCGAGGGCGAAGGCCAGCTTGAGCTTCGTTCCCACGCCGTCGGTGGTCGCGGCCAGGAAATGCTCTTTGGAGCCGCCGAGCTTGAGCGGCCAGAGCCCGGAGAAACCCCCGATGCCCGGAGCCTTCTTCGCGATGAAGTCCACCAGCTTGTCGGCGAGGCCGATGTCCACCCCGGATTTTTTATAAGTCAGCATTCAACCTCGCTTGTCCGGCCGGCTCCCCGGCTTGACCAAGGGCATCCCTTTCCTGCAGAGCGGGCAGTCCTTCTCCGGGAAGCTTTCCGCGGGCAGATGGGCCAGGCGGGTAAGGGGGACCCCGAGCTCCGGGGGAGCGACGGCCCGGAGCACCACGCAGGCCGCGCCCACGGGCCTGCCTCCCAAGGAGTGGACCAGGGAGAGCGTCTCGGCGGTGGACTTCCCGGTGGTGATCACGTCCTCGACGACGAGCACCTTCTCCCCGGGCTTGAGCGAGAAGCCGCGCCGCAGGAGCAGGGCGCCTTGCGGCCCGCGTTCGGCGAAGAAGGCCCGCACCCCCAGGGCTTTGGCGACCTCCTGGCCGATGACGATGCCTCCCAGGGCCGGGGAGAGCACGAGGTCCGGGGCCTCCCCCGAGGGCGGGAGGGCTTTGCCGAGCTCGGAGCCCAGGCGCTGGGCTTGTTCGGGCCAAGAAAGCAGGAGGGCGCATTGGAAGTATTGGCCGCTGTGCAGTCCCGAGGACAGGCGGAAGTGGCCCGAGAGCAGGGCGCCGGACGTCTCCAAGAGCGATCGGAGCGTCTTCATGCGGGGCCGGCCCCCAGCATCTCCGAAAGGATGTCCTGGGCGGCTTTCAGGGGCGACTCGGCCTTGGTGATGGGCCTGCCGACCACCGCGTAGCGGATGCCGAGCCGCGCGGCTTGGGCGGGGGTCACCGAGCGCTTCTGGTCGTGGAGTTCGGCCTCGGCCGGGCGTATGCCCGGAGTGATGAGGCAGGCATCCTCTCCCAGGGCCTTGCGCAGGGCGGGCGCTTCCCGCCCGGAGCAGATGGTCCCGTCCATGCCGTGGGCCGCCCCCAGCTTCGCCAGGCGCAGGACCATGGGTTCCACCGAGGCCCTGGGGTGGAGCGCGTGCAGATCCTCCGGGCCCAGGCTCGTGAGCACGCTGACGCCCCAGAGCTTGGGCCGGGGATGCACCGCGGCCGCGGCATCGAGCATGGCGGCTCCCCCGGAGAGATGGAGGCTCAGCGAGTAGGCGCCGAGCCTGCGGACCTCTTCGACGGCATGCTCCACGGTCTGGGGGATGTCGTGGAGCTTGAGGTCCAGGAAGACCTC